>CAJOMY010000012.1 GCA_905235775.1 uncultured Bacteroidales bacterium
AGTGCCAAGGGCCATGATGACCGTCTCCGTGGGGATCTCGAACTCCGAGCCGGCGACGGGCACCGGGCTGCGGCGGCCGCTCTCGTCGGGCTCGCCCAGTTCCATCCGAATGCACTTCAGGGCCTTGACCCAACCCCGTTCGTCGCCGATCACCTCCACCGGATTGGTCAGCATGTCGAAGATGATGCCTTCCTCGGCGGCGTGGTGCACTTCCTCGCGGCGGGCCGGCAGTTCGGCCTCCGTGCGGCGATAGACGATGTGTACCTCGGCACCGAGGCGCAGGGCCGTGCGGGCTGCGTCCATGGCGACGTTGCCGCCGCCCACGACACACACTTTCGCTCCGGCGTGGATCGGCGTAAGGTAATCCTCGCGCCAGGCCTTCATGAGGTTGTTGCGGGTCAGGAACTCATTGGCGGAGAAGACACCGTTGAAGTTCTCTCCAGGGATGTTCATGAACTTGGGCAGGCCGGCCCCGGAGCCGATGAAAACGGCCTGGAAGCCCTCCTGGTCCATCAGGGAGTCGATGGTCACGGTCCGGCCGACGATGACGTCGGTCTCAATCTTGACGCCGAGCCTGCGGACCGCCTCGATCTCGTGCTTGAGCACCTTGTCCTTCGGGAGACGGAACTCCGGGATACCGTATTCCAGCACGCCGCCCGCCTTGTGAAGGGCCTCGAAGATGGTGACGTCGTAGCCCCACTTCGCGAGGTCGCTCGCGCATGCGAGGCCCGCCGGGCCCGACCCGATCACCGCTACGCGCTTCGCGTTTCGCGAAGGCGCCTTCACCCCCTGCGCCCCTTCGAGGGGGATGGCCGGATAATCGCTGTCGCGATCCGGCCCGCTCGCAGCAACGTCAGCAATATGCGCAGACAGCCCGGCATCAGCCAGTTCCCGACTATAATCGGCGACAAAGCGCTCGAGCTTACCGATCGCGACCGGCTCGCCCTTGACGCCCAGCACGCAACTGCCTTCGCACTGGGTCTCCTGAGGGCACACACGGCCGCAGACGGCGGGCAGGGAAGAATCTTCGGCGATGACCGCGGCGGCGCCGGCGATATTGCCCTGGGCAAGTTCCGCGATAAAGCGCGGAATCTGCAGGCCCACCGGACAAGCCGCCATGCAGCGCGGATTCTTGCAATTCAGACAGCGGGAGGCCTCGAGCAGCGCCTCCTCCTTGTTGTATCCGTAGCAGACTTCGTCAAAGTTGGTGGCGCGGACCTTCGGATCCTGCTCGCGCACCGGTACACGGGGAATTCTGTTTGCCATATTACTTGCCCCTCCCTATTTTACAGACATGTTTCTCATTCGTTTCCGCCTCCTCGGCCTTGTACTGGCCCTGGCGGCGCATCGCCTCGTCGAAATCGACCTCGTAGCCGTCGAACTCCGGGCCCTCGACGCACGCAAAGCGCGTCCTGCCCCCCACGCTCACGCGACAGGCGCCGCACATGCCGGTGCCGTCCACCATCAGGGTGTTGAGGCTGACGGTGGCCGGAATACCCAGCTTCTTGCAGGTCAGGGTCGTGAACTTCATCATGATCATCGGACCGATGATGACGGCCTGGGTGTACCGGTGTCCCTCCGAGACGACGTGCTCCAGCATGTTCGTCCCCATGCCATGGAAACCCTCGGATCCGTCGTCAGTGCAGATGAAGAGGTTGTCGCAGACCGCGCGCATCTCCTCCACGTAAATCAGCAGATCCTTCGTCTTGGCGCCGATGATGACGTCCACCGGGACGCCATGTTCCTTGAGCCACTTGGCCTGGGGATAGACAGGAGCAGTCCCAACACCGCCGGCGATGAGGATATAGCGTTGCCGGGCAAGATCCTCCGGCGACATTTCGACAAATTCCGAGGGAAGACCCAGCGGACCGACCACATCGAGAAAAGCCTCTCCGGGCTCATGGGCAATGATATCGGAACTGGACGCTCCGATCTTCTGCGTGACAATGGTCACAGTCCCCCGCTTCACATCGAAGTCACTGATGGTCAGCGGTATCCGCTCGCCTTTCTCGTCCGCGCGGACGATCAGGAACTGGCCCGGCTGTGCGGCTGCGGCAAGCCGCGGGGCCTCTACTTCCATCCGACAGATCGTCGGAGTCAGCATTTCTTTGGAAAGGATTTGATACATAATTCCCAAATTTACATAAAAATCCCCGTATTGTTCGAAAAACGGGGATTTTTTGAAGATTCCGGGTCAAGCACGGAATGACCGTGCGGTCGGATCAGAAGCGGTAGCGCAGGCCGAGGGCGACGCCGCCCCAGTAGGAGCCGCCGATGGAGATGATGGTCGGACGCCAGTCAATGGAAATATTGAGCGGAATCGACGGAATCTCCGCCTCGGCGCCGATCTGCGCCAGCAGACCGACATTGAAGCGCATTCCCTTATCGCCGTTGAACGCACCCAGCTGCGCGCCGGGGCCGACATAGAAGTTGAAAATGTTGACCGAGCCAAACACGAAATCATAAGTCACGCTCAGGTTCAGACCGTTGCCGACGAAGAAGCCCAGGTCGGCCTCGAGGAAATCGGCTCCGAGGCTGTGCTGGTAGGACATTTCACCACCATACCCGGCCCGGACGCCAAAGGCGCGCGGTTGTGCGGAGGCGACAGCCGCAACAGCGAACACGCCGGCAAGGACAGCAAGAACTTTTTTCATAATCAGACAGATAATTGAATGTTAAACGATACCGGAGAAGCCGAGGAAGGCCATCGCCATGATACCCACGGTGATGAGCGCAATCGGCAGACCTTTGAAGGCCTTGGGGACATCATTGCCTGCCAGGTGTTCGCGCAGGCCGGCGAACAGGCACATGGCGAGGCCGTAGCCGAGCGACGTGGCGAAAGCATACACCACCGCCTGGGCAAGGTTCAGCATATGGGGAGCAGCACCGCCGAAGGCGAACTGCTTCGTCACCACGGTGATCGCGACGCCGAGCACGGCGCAGTTCGTGGTGATCAGCGGAAGGAAGATGCCGAGCGCCTGATAGAGCGAAGGGCTGATCTTCTTCAGCACGATCTCCACCATCTGCACGAGGGCGGCGATCACGAGGATGAAGGCGATGGTCTGCAGGAACTCCAGCCCGAAAGGCACGAGCAGGTACTGGTTCAGCAGGTAGGTCACCACGGTGGCGAGCGTGATCACGAAACAGACCGCTCCGGACATGCCCGTGGCCGTAGAGAGTTTATTGGACACGCCCAGGAAGGGGCAGATGCCCAGGAACTGCGCCAGCAGGATGTTATTGACGAAAATCGCCGAGATGATGATGAGGAAATATTCCATGGCGCACTACTTTTTAGCGAGATACTTGTTGAACAGGACCATCAGGAAGCCCAGCACCAGGAAGGCGCCCGGCGCCATCACGAAGGCGAGGATGCCGTCTCCGGGAATGAACTTCCAACCGAAGACCGCGCCGCTGCCGAGGATCTCGCGTACGATGCCGATGACCGTCAGCGAGGCGGTGAATCCCAGGCCGACACCCAGGCCGTCGAGGGCGGATTCGACCACGCCGTGCTTGTTGGCAAAGCCCTCGGCGCGTCCGAGGACGATGCAGTTGACGACGATCAGCGGAATGAACAGGCCGAGCGTCTCATAAACCGCAGGCGTGAAGGCCTGCATGAGCAGCTGGAGCACGGTCACGAAGGTCGCGATCACGGTGATATAAACCGGGATGCGGACCTTGTCCGGCACCACGGGCGCAATCAGCGAGATAACGATATTGCTGAGGATCAGCACGAACATCGTCGCAAGTCCCATCTCCAGGCCGTTCATTGCAGAGGTCGTGGTGGCGAGCGTCGGACACATGCCGAGCACCAGCACGAAGGTCGGGTTGTTCTTGATGAACCCGTCGGTCACGAAATGCCATTTACTCATGGGCCCGTCCTCCTTCTTCTTTCAGTTTGTTGAATACGGCCACGGCATTGGCCACCGCCAGCGCGTAGGCGCGGGAAGTGATCGTCGAGGCCGTGATGGCATCCAGGTCGCCGCCGTCCTTCTTCACGGCAAGCGTCTTCGCCGCAGGGTCGAAGCCCCGGAACTGCGCCATGAAATGCTCGTCGCTGGTGCACTTGGCGCCGAGGCCCGGCGTCTCGCTGTGCGAAAGGACCGCGGTGTTGTGGATTGTGCCGTCGGCGGTGATGCCCACCATCAGCGTCAGGACCCCGCCGAAGCCGGAGACCGCGGAAATGATGGCGCAGCCGGCGCCCGGCACGTTGTAGTAGGTGTACTCCGTGCCGTCCAGTTCGACGTTGCCCGCTTCGGGCTCTGCCGAGAATGCCGGCAGCACGCGGGCGATGGAAGCGGTGGTCTTGGCCTTGGCCGCTTCGGCGATCGGATCCGCCGTCACGGCATAGGCGCCGCCGACCACGGCCGAGCAGATGAGGCACACCGCCGTCAGGCAGAGCGCCATGTTCACAAGTGTTGATTTGGCTGCCATATTACGCCCTCCCGTATTTCTTTTGGTGGAACCACATGTTCAGCAGCGGCACGGTGCAGTTCATCAGCAGAATGGCGAACGACATGCCCTCCGGGTAGGAGCCGAAGTAGCGTATCATCATCGCGATGAAGCCGATGCCGATTCCGTATACGACGCCTCCCCAGGTGTTCATCGGCGAGGTCACGTAGTCCGTGGCCATGAACAGGGCGCCCAGCATCGCACCGCCGGTCATCAGGTTGAAGGACACGCCGGTGTAGATGTCGGGATTGATCCCGTGGAAGATGAATGCGATCAGGGCCATCGTACCGAGTACGCTGACAGGGATCCAGGGCTTGACCACCCGGCGGATCAGCAGGTAGATGAAGCCGATCAGCAGGGCGCCGGCGGAAAGTTCGCCGGCCGAGGCGCCCGCGTCCCACAGGAACGACGCCAGGTCATAATTGTGCGCGCTCATGAACTCGGGGATGGTCGATCCGGACTTGATCGCCTCCTTGATCACGCTCAGCGGCGTGGCGCCGGACACGGCGTCCGGCAGGGGGATAAAGCCCGGCGTGGGGTTCCAGTCGGTCATCTGGGCCGGGAACGAGATCAGCAGGAAAACGCGGCCGGTGATGGCCGGATTGAAGACATTCTGTCCGATGCCGCCGAAAGGCAGTTTGGCCACACAAATGGCCACGAAGGCGCCGATGAACACGATCCACAGGGGAATCGCGGACGGCAGGTTCATCGCCAGAAGCAGGCCCGTCACGACGGCGGACAGATCGCCGACCGTCGAGGGACGTTTCATCAACCACCGGGTCACCGCCCATTCCAGCAGCACGCAGGAGAGCACGCTGACCGCCACCACGAGCAGCTCCGCCCAGCCATAGGCCAGGATGGAGACCACGAGGGCCGGGCACAGTGCAATGATGACGTCCCGCATGATCGAGGTGGTGGAGACATTCGCGTGGATGTGCGGATTCGGAGAAACGATATATTTCTTGTCCATACGCAATTACTTTTTAGCTTCAGCGGCGGCCTTCGCGGCTACGGCACGGGCGCGGAGGACACCCGTCACCTGGCCTTTGGCCTGGCGGATGTAGTCCAGCAGCGGGATATAGGCCGGACAGCTGTACAGGCAGCAGCCGCATTCGATACAATCCTGGGCGGCGTTCCGCTCGAGTGCGTCGAGGTCGCCGGCCCGGTAGAGCCGGTTCAGCAGGAACGGCTCCAGGCCCATCGGACAGGCGTCCGCGCAGCGGCCGCAGCGGATGCAGTTCGTCTCGGGCCTGCGCCGGGTGACCGGCTCGCTGAGATACAGCACGGAAGAGGAGCCCTTGACGGTCGTGGCGTCCAGGTTGCTGATGGCACGGCCCATCATCGGGCCGCCGCTGACCAGTTTGGCCGCCGAATCGGGAATGCCGCCCGCCTGCTCCACGATGAAGGAAAGGGGGACACCGATACGGAAGAGATAGTTGTGCCGGAAGCTGACGGGAAGCTGGTCGCCCGTAATCGTCAGCACATTGGTGATGAGCGGCTTGTTCTTCTGAACCGCCTCGTAGACGGCCAGCGACGTGGCCACGTTCTGCACCACGGCGCCGACGTCGATCGGCAGGCCGCCGGACTTCACCTGACGGTGCATCACGGCGTCTATCAGCTGCTTCTCGCCACCCTGCGGATAGCGCTTCTTGAGAACCTGGACCCGGATCCCCGGATAGCCGAGCAAGCTGACGGCCGCGTCCATCGCCTGGATGGCCTCGGGCTTGTTCTCCTCGATGCCGATCACGCACGGACAACCGCCCAGCACTTTCTGCATAAGGGCGGCGCCGATCACGATTTCCTTCGGGCGCTCGACCATGATACGATAGTCGCTCGTCAGGAACGGCTCACATTCGGCACCGTTGATGATCAGGCACTCCGCCACCTTGCCGGGAGGCGGGCTGAGCTTGACGTGGGTCGGGAAGGTGGCGCCGCCCAGACCCACGACACCGGCGGCCTTGATCCGGTCGAGGATGAAGGCCTTGTCGTCGGGAATGGAGGTCTTGAGGGATTTGCTCCGCTCGATCACAGGATCCCACTCGTCGCCTTCGACGCTGATCTCCACATGCGTGACGGGATTTCCGGCGAGATCCTTGCGCGGGGCGATCGCCTTGACGGTACCCGACACCGGGGAGTGTACGAATGCGGAAATGAATCCGCCCGGCTCCGCAATCACCTGGCCGACCAGGACCTTGTCGCCCGGGGCGACCACCGGCTTGGCCGGCGCACCGAGGTGCTGGGCCATGGAGACATAGACGGTCTGCGGGAGCGGGAGCTCCTCGATGGCGCAGTCGCGGGCATATTTGCTGTCATGGGGGTGTACGCCCCCCATCGAGAATGTCACTTTATCCATGGACGACCTCCTTTTCTTTGGCCTTGCGGTCGGCAATACGTTTCTTGACGGCTTCCTTGTCGAGCTCCTTCGGGAAGTTCACGCCGTGGATGGCGCCGGTCGGGCAGACCGCCTCGCACTCGCGGCAGAGTTTGCACTTCGCCGGGTCGATCCAGGCCACGTTGTCCGTGACCGTGATCGCGTCGTGCGTGCAGGTCCTGGCGCAGAGGCCGCAGCCGATGCAGGCATTGGCGCAGGCCTTCTTCGCCGCCGGTCCCTTGTCCTTGTTGACGCAGGAGACGTACATGCGCATGCCGCGCGGCCCCTTCGGCCGCAGTTCGATGATGTGCCTGGGACAGGCCTTGGCGCAGGCGCCGCAGGCGGTACACTTGTCCTGGTCCACGACGGGGAGTCCCGTCGACGGGTCCATCGACAGGGCGCCGAACTGGCAGGCGGCCGCACAGTCGCCGCAGCCCAGGCAGCCGAAGGCGCAGCCGGTGTCGCCGCTGTAGAGGGCGGCCTTGACCCGGCAGGACTGCGCACCGTCGTAGTCATTGATGCGCGGACGTGCTTCACAGCTGCCGTTGCAGCGGACCACCGCCACCTGCGGGGCCTTGGCGGCCACGGTGAGACCGAGGATGGAAGCCACCTTCTGCATCACTTCGTCGCCGCCGACCGGGCAGTACTGGCTGTCCAGGTTGGAAGCTTTGACCGCCGCATCGGCGAAAGCGCGGCATCCGGCAAAGCCGCAACCGCCGCAATTGGCGCCCGGCATCACCTTCTCCACTTCGTCAATCCGGGGGTCCTCCTCGACCCGGAACTTGCGTGCCACCCAGAAGAGGATGAGCGCAAGCAGCAGGCCCAGGACGGACAGGATTGCGACGGTCCAGATAATAGTCTGAGTCATTATGCTTTAATGTTAAATATGTATTCGTTCCGGAGGCGTCCCCGCAGCAGCCAGATCAGGCCGTAGTACAGGGCGATGGCGCCGATGGCGACCAGGCCGGAAAGCAATTCGGTTCCGCCGGCGGACAACGTGCCCAACAGGGCGGCGATCATCACGAGGAGGGGGATCACATAGGCCAGCCATACGGCCTTGTGGCCCATGGAGGCCCGCAGGAGCACTTCCACTTCCTGCCCGACGCTGTAATTGTCCCAGCCCCGGGTCGGGAGCTCGACCTGCTTGACGGTGCTGTCCCCCAGGCTGCAGAGGCCCCGGGCGTGGCATGCGGCACACGCCGACTCCGACACGATCTCGACGGTCGTGACTTCGGGCGTGATGGAGACGATACGTCCGCGATGGGAGATTTCGCTATTGGAACTCATTGTTAACCATGGTGTTCATGGCGGAGTCGATGGTCATTGACCCCGCCCGTGCGTCGAGCGAGTCGTCCAGTTCGACGAAGCGGATCTGCTCGCTCTTGAAGAGCATATCGATGTCACAGGTCTCGCCGTTCCGGTGCTTGGCGATGATGATCTGTGTCTTTTCCTTGTCCTCAGGGTTCTCGCTCAGCCCCACGAAATCCGGCCGGTGGATGAAGATCACCATGTCCGCATCCTGCTCGATGGAGCCGGACTCGCGCAGGTCGCTCAGCTGCGGTTTGCCGCCGCTGCCCTGACGCTGCACGGCCTGGCGGGAGAGCTGGGACAGGGCGATGATCGGCACGTCCAGCTCCTTGGCCGTGGCCTTGAGCGTACGGGAGATGGCAGCCACCTCCTGCTCCCGCAGGCCCTTCAGCTCAGAGGGGCCCTGCATCAGCTGCAGATAATCCACGACGATCAGGCGTACGCCCTTGTTCTTCACGAGGTTCTTGGCCTTGGTGCGAAACTCCATCAGCGGCAGGCCCGGCGTATCGTCGATGTAAAGCGGCGCCTTGGAAAGGGACTTGAGCTTGTACTCGAGCTGCTCCCATTCGTAGTCCTCCAGCTTCGCGCCTCCCTTGATCTTGTCGGCCGGCAGGCCGGACTCGGAAGTAATCAGGCGCTTGACGAGCTGGATGGCGGACATCTCCAGGGAGAAGAACGCCACCGCCATGTGATGGTCGACCGCGGCATTGCGCGCCAGGTTCAGCGAGAACGCCGTCTTGCCCACGGAAGGGCGGGCGGCCAGGATGATCAGGTCGGACTTCTGCCAGCCCATCGTGATGCGGTCAATGCTGTAGAACCCGGACGGCACGCCGTTCAGGCCGGTGTTGCCCTGCATCTCCTGGATGTCCGACATTGCGACGTTGATCAGGCTGCCGATGTCCTGCACCTCGCGGCGGACATTGCTTTGGATGGCATCATAGACCTTGCTCTGCGCCTTGTCGATCAGGTCGTCCACCTTGATCGAATCGTCGAACGAATCCCGGAGAATGTCGTACGAGGCGGAGATCAGGTCCCGCTGGATCGTCTTCTGTTTGAGGATCTTGACATAATACTCGATGTGCGCGGCGGAGCCCACTTTCTCGGAGAGATTCGCCAGCACGACGGTTCCGCCCACGGCTTCCAGGTTCCCCTGGGCCTTGAGCTCGCTGCTGACCGTGATGATGTCGACCGAGGTGTGGTCCGTCACCAGGCGGGCCATCGCCTCGAAGATCATCCGGTGCCTGGGATCATAGAAGCAGGAGGGAGTCAGCTCCTCCATGGCGAGATCCACGCACGAAGGCTCAAGCAGCATGGCGCCCAGCACGGCCTCCTCGACGTCCGGGGCCTGGGGCGGCTTGTTGCCGATCTCCAGACCGAGTGTCTCGAGGTTGACCGCCTGGTCTTTCCTACGGGTGTTGCCGGGCCGTTGTGCAGCCATCCCGCCTAGATGTCGGGATTGACGATGATGCGCCCGCAGTGCTCGCAGATGACGAGCTTCTTGCCGGAGGCGATGTCAAGGATGCGCTGCGGCGTGATGGTGTGGAAGCAGCCTCCACAGGCGTCGCCATACGTGCCATCGTTTTTCTTGGGGAACAGCGTGACCACGGCGAGGTGGTTGTGGGCGTTGGCTCGGATGCGTTCGTAGGCGCTCAGCGTGCGCTCGTCGATCTTGGCCGCGCAGGCATCACGCCTGGCCTGGAGGGCCTTCTCCTCCTTGGCGGTGGACTCTACGATGGTGGACAGCTCTTCCTGCTTGGCCTTGAGGTCCTCCTCCCGGATGAGGATGCGGTCTGCGATGCGCTCACGGTCCTGCTTGCGCTCCTCAATGGCGTCGCGGGCATCGTTGATGTTCTTCTCGGCGATGGCCCGGAGCAGGCCCTGGTTTTCGAGCTCCTTGTTGATGGAGTCGAACTCGCGGCTGTTGGAGATGTGCTCCAGCTGGCTGCGATATTTCTCGATCTCGGCATCCAGCTCGACGATCTGCTTGTTGGCGTTGTCGATGGTGGCGTTGTAGCCCTCGATCAGCTGCCCGATCTTGTCGGACTTGGCACGCAGGCCGGCGAGTTCCTCCTCGAGGATGGCCACTTCGGCGGGCAGCTCGCCGCGCAGGTGGACCAGCTCATCGATGGCAACATCGGCCTCCTGCAGTTCATAAAGGACTTTGAGTTTCTCCTGGGTGCTCTGTTCGGTCTCCGCGAAGCTTTTCCGCAGGGAGACAAAAGTCTCCCGCTCGTCAATCGGAGTGGGCACTTTCGTTGTTTTCTTGGTGGTAGCCATATATGCTTTCTAGATGTTTATTACTACGTAATATTCAGCCTGCAAAGTTAGGAAATATTTTTCTTAATCTCCATAAGTTGCGCGCGGATTTCCTTGAGGGTTTCAAGGGCCTTGACGCTCCGGTCCACGGAGCGCCGGTCGGCCGAGAGCTGGAGGGCGGCGCCTTCCAGGGTGAGACCGCGATCCTTGACCAGGTGGTGGATCTGCTTGAAGGTCTCCACGTCCTCGGCGGTGAACTGTCGGTTGCCCTTGGCGTTGCGCCTGGGTTTGATGAATTTCGGGAAAGAATTGGACCAGAACCGAACCAGGGATACCGACTCGTCCAGGATACCGGCCACTTCGCCGATCGAGTAATACAGTTTCTCCATATCGTTAATCCATTGATTGCATGGTGTTGACGGACATGTACAGCATGTTCACGTATTCCGTCGGACTGACGGAGGCGAAGAAGAAGCCCACCGGATCCATCCCGGCGCCGTCCCGCCGCACTTCGTAGTGGAGGTGCGGAGCGAAGGCCTGTCCGGACATGCCCACGTCGCCGATGCGCTCACCGGCACGGACGCGCTGTCCGGCACGGACTTTCATGCTCTCCAGGTGGGCATAGACGGTCTCATAACCGCCTTCATGGGCGATCCGGACCGTGTTGCCGCCGCTTTTGCTCTTGCTGGCGGAAGTCACCGTCCCGTCGGCGGCGGCCAGCACGGGCGTGCCACGGGCGACGATGAGGTCGAGCCCTTCATGGTACACGTAGGCCTTGTAGAAAGGATCCATCTTGCGCCCTGTGGAGGCGCCCACCTGCGGGTAAGTGATGTCCGCGATCGGAAGGGTCATCGGCGGCAGGACGAGGGACGTGTCCGAAAGGGCCCGGAAAATGCGCTCGAAGGCGGCGTCCACCAAACCGCAGCGCCCCAGCAGGCTGTCCGCCTTGTGACGGGTGTAAATGGTCAGCCGCTCTTCGGGGATGGTGTCGGCGACGCTGACGGCTCCCTGCGACTCCATCGGGTCCAGCATGGGCGCACCGTTGGAACGGAAGACCAGGCCATAGATCTCGTTGTCCTTGTGCTGCAGGCTGGCGATGGCGTCGCCCAGCAGCTGCTCACGCTCCTCAAGGCCGGGATACAGACGCTCGTACATGCGGATTTCGCGCTGCAGCCTGCGCTCCGTGTCCGTGCGGAACACCAGCGAGAAGGCCAGGTACACCAGTACGGCCAGCGTGAAAGTCAGCAACATATAGACCAGCAGCGTGAGCAGGGTCCGCCCGATCTGGCGCGGCCCCTTCCCGAAATGGAAGTTTTCGCTGTTGAATATGAAACCTCCCCTACCCATTGCCTCCTCCCTGCCTGCTGCGCCGGAGCAGTTCCGTCGTGCCGGAGCGCTGGCCGTCCTGCGTGGCTTCCTGGCGCGAACCGATCAACGAGCGGTACTCATCAAGCGACATGTTGAAATCCATATAGTTCATCGGGTTCACGTGCTTGCCGCGGTACACCACCTCGTAGTGGAGATGCGGGCCGGTGGACTTGCCGGAGGAACCCACGTTGCCAATCTGCTCACCCCGCCGCACCTGCGCGCCCTCCTTCACGGAAATGGCACTGAGGTGCGCATAGCGGGTCTGATAGCCGAAGCCGTGGTCGATGACAACTTGGTTGCCATAGCCATTGGACCGGTACTCGGACATCGTCACCAGGCCGTCGCCCGTGGCATAGACCGGCGTGCCCGTGGCCGAAGCGAAGTCCTGTCCGGCGTGCGCCTCGCCCCCGCCAAAAACGGGATCCGTCCGGTAGCCGAATCCGCTGGACAGACGGATTTTGGTGCGGTCCGGCAACACGGGCGGCACGCTGGGCACGCAGGAGAGCATGTCGCCCGCCGTGCGGGCCAGGCTGCCCACCTCATCCAGTGACTTGCCCTGGATATAGGCGCGCTTGATCAGATGGTCCAGCCGGCGCACGGTCCAGCCCAAGGAGGAGTTTGCACCCAGGCGGTCCAGTTCGGCGTAACGGTTGATGCCGCCGAGGCCGGAATTCTTGACCTCGTCGGGGATCTCGCCCAAGCCGTAGATCGAGCGGTACACCTGGTCGTCACGCTGCTCGATGCCGGTCAGCGTACGTTCATACAGGTCCAGCCGGTTGGAGAGCAACTCTATGCGCGCCTCCCAGCGGGCCGCCCGGCGCCTCAGCATCGCGGTCTTCGGAAGTTCCCAATGGAAAACGGCGGTGTAGAGCCAGAAATACAGGACAACGAATCCCACGGCGGCCAGAATGGCCACCGCAAGACGCATGGGTTTGAGGTATTTGGGCTCTTCCTGCTCCTCGTACAGCAGCGTCTCCGGATTAAGGACGTACTTCGGCATAGGAATGCAAAGATACTAATTTTTTGCAAATTGCGCCCAATTACCTAAAGTGCCCGCCAGCCCTCCGGCTCCCGGAAGCCCTTGAGGAATTCCGCCACCTGCATACGCTTCTTGCCGGAGAGCTGGAGTTCGGTGAGGGCCAGGGCGCCGTCGCCGGTGGCGATGGCAAGCCAGGTCTTGCCGTCCGACAGTACGGTGCCGGGCTCCGCGTGGAGGTCAGGGCGCTTCTCGCTGCGGTAGATCTTCAGGATGCAAGATTCTTCGCTGCGCTCAGAATGACACAGCTCAGTGAAGGCCGCGGGATAGGGGCTGAGGCCGCGAATCAGGTTATAGATCTCGTCGGCGGGACGGCCCCAGTCGATGCGGCACAGCTCCCGGGTGAGTTTCGGGGCGGGCTTGAGCTCCTCGGAGCCCTGGATGAAGGAACGCTGGACGCGCAGTTCGACGTTGCGTTGGATCAACGCCTCAACGGTCTGCAGGACCAGGCCGGAGCCGATCTCCATGAGCTCGTCGTGGAGTTCGCCGGCGGTTTCATCCGGGCGGATGCGGCATTCCTCGCGGAAGATGATGCCGCCGGTGTCGATGTCCTTGTCGATCATGAAGGTCGTCACGCCGGACATCTTCTCGCCGTTGATGACGGCCCAGTTGATCGGGGCGGCGCCGCGGTACTGCGGCAGCAGGGCGGCGTGGAGGTTGAAAGTGCCGAGCTTCGGCATGGACCAGACCTCCTCGGGAAGCATCCGGAAGGCCACGACGACGAACAGGTCGGCCTTCCAGGCGCGCAGCGCTTCGAGGAACTCCGGGTCCTTGAGCCTGGCGGGCTGCAGCACGGGGATGCCGTGCGCGACGGCGTATTGCTTGACGGCGCTCTCGTTCATCTTGAGCCCGCGTCCCGCCGGCTTGTCGGCCACCGTGACCACGCCCACGACCTTGTGGCCGGCCTGCACGAGGGCGTCAAGCGGCTTCACGGCAAACTCGGGCGTGCCCATATAGACAATGCGCGTCGGGCGGAACAGGCGCACGACCCTGCTCTTGAGCCTGCGCCACCAGGTGGTGAATTGATCCGGATTGAAGATTTCGGCGTCCCGCATCGCCTTCCAGGTGAAGAAGACGCCGAGGGGCGCAATCACGGCTGAAGCGATGAAAACGCCGATGGGGGTCTCCACGGCCCCGTCCCGCGCCAGCTTGCTGCCGGAGATGTTGATCACGTAATAGACGACGTAGAAGAGGACGGAGATAATGAGGCTCAAACCCAGGCCCCCGCGCTTGCTCTTCACGAGCGCACCCAGCGGGGCGCCGATGAAGAACAGCAGGAAGCAGGCCAGTCCCTGGCCGTATTTCTCCAGGAAGGAGAGATCCGACTGGCGGAGGTTGTAGCTCTTGTCATAGACCTCGTAGCGGTAAGTATTGATCTCGGAGGAGAGCCGCTTTGCGTTGTCGGACGCCCGGATGCGGGCCTGGGCAGCGGCGTCCCGGGTCTGCCAGCGGAGGTATTCGCCGGAGCTGAAATCGCTCCGGTCCGGGTTGCGGAAAGCCGTGTCCAGCTGGCGGTTCTCCACGAAGACGGTGCTGCGGCGCAGGTTCGCGTAGTGCCGTCCGTGCAACGTGTCCAGCTGGCTGCGCAGCGAATCGCTCAGATGGTGCAGCTCAGCCATCTGCTTGGTCTTGATCGCATCGTCGAAGCGGGCGGAGTCGGACTTCTCGAAACTGTAGTTCTTCAGCGGAATCAGCAGCTCCTGCCGGGCGAAGTCCAGATGCTGGAGGACCATGCTGGTGTCGTTGTACCGAAGCGTGTTGTCCTCGCGGTAGGTGGAACCGTGAAAGAGGGTGAAGGTCAGGTACTCTTTGCTCCGGGCCATCTTCAGGACGGCGGAGTCTGCCATCGTCACGGAGATGTTGCCCTTGCGGGCCGTGTGGTCATAGACCTGCACGTCATACAACACCTTGGTCTTCTTGTCCTGTGCGCCGACGCGGAGGATATAGCCCTCGATGCCGTCGTAGAAGGTGCCCGGCGGAATCTTGATCTCGTCCTTGGTGCGGGCGATGTCGTCCCGCAGGGTGTAGATCTGGTTGTAGGCGTGCGGGACGAGCCGCGAGCAGACTTCGTAGGTGCCGGCGGCGATGAATGCCGCCGCGACGGCGAGCGGCAGGATGACGCGGCCGAAGGAGATGCCGGCGGCGCGGGCGGCCATCAACTCGCTGCGCTCGGACAGCTGCCCCACGGTCATCGTGGCCGCAAGCAGGGTGGCGAGCGGCAGGGCCAGCGGCAGAGCCAGGCTGCACACGCCCCAGAACAGGAATTCCAGGATGGTGCGGATGCCGAGACCCTTGCCCACGAGTTCGTCGATGTAGAGCCAGAGCGTCTGCATCATCAGGATGAAGATCACGATGAAGAGGATCGCGACGAAAGGTCCGATGAACGACTTCAATATGAAGCGGTCGAGTTTCTTCATCCTGAAGGGGTCTGGTTATCCGCGCACAGCCATGTTCCGGAGTGCGTCGAGCGCCTGGTCTAGGCCCTCGGTATTCTTGCCGCCCGCAGTGGCGAGGCCTGGCTGTCCACCGCCGCCGCCCTGGATGAACCGGGCGGCGTCGCGGATATCCTTGCCTGCATTGCGGCCGGCTGCGACGAGATCGTCGGAGTACATGAGGACCAGCTGCGGCTTGCCTTCGAAGGCGAAGGCGCCGACCAGGGCAGTGTTCTTCAACTCTTTCTGGAGGGCCAGGGCGGCGTTGCGCACGAGCGCAGGGTCATGCTCCTGCCCGGCCCCGCCGATCACGATGAGCTTGATGCCGTTCACTTCCTGCGCCTTCTCCGAGAGGCGGCGGGCGAACTCGGCAGCCTTCTGCCTGCCGAACTCTTCCGCCTGTTTTTTGAAGGAGGCGTTGTCCTCGATCATCTTTCGAATGGCTCCGGTAAGGTCGGGCACATTGTTGAAGAAAGAACGGGCGGTCTTGAGCAGACCCTGCATCGCAAAGACCATTTGCTCAGCCTGCTCCCCGGTCACGGCCTCGATGCGGCGGATGCCGGCCGCGATGGCCGACTCGCCGGTGATCTTGAAGAAACCGATGTTGCCCGTGGCGGAGGTGTGGCATCCGCCGCAGAGCTCCACGCTGGGCCCGAAGCGGACCACGCGGACGCGGTCGCCGTACTTCTCGCCGAAGAGGGCCATCGCCCCCATCCCGCGGGCCTCGTCCATCGTGGCGTCGCGCTTCTCATCCAAGGGGAAGTTGCTGCGGATCAGTTCATTGACACGTTTCTCGACAGCAGCGAGCTGCTCGTCGGAGAGCTTCTCGAAGTGGGAGAAGTCGAAGCGGAAGCCCTCGTCCCCCACGAAGGAGCCCTTCTGCTCGACATGGGTGCCGAGGATTTCGCGCAGGGCCCGGTGCAGCAGGTGCGTGCAGCTGTGGTTGTTCGCGATGCGCTGGCGGCGCGCCCCGTCCACACTGAGCTTGAAAGCGCCGGAGCAGTCCTGCGGCAGGCGCTCGGCGATATGGATGGTGAGATTGTTTTCCTTGACGGTATTGAGGATGCGGATCTGCTCGCCGTCGGCGGCGGTGATGATGCCGGTATCGCCGATCTCGCCGCCCATCTCCCCGTAGAACGGGGTGCGGTCGAAGACGAGCTGGAGCATCTCTTTGTTCTTCTGGACGACGGTGCGCTGCTTCAAGAGCAGGGCTCCCTCCAGCTCGACGGTGTCGAAACCGACGAACGCCACGTCCTCTCCCTCGTGGTAGACGGTCCAGTCGCCGAAACTGTTGGCCGTGGCGTTGCGGGCGCGGTCCTTCTGCTGCTGCAGCTCGGCCTGGAAACCCTGCTGGTCCACGGTGTAGCCGTTCTCGGCGGCGATCAGCTCCGTCAGGTCGATCGGGAAGCCGTAGGTGTCGTAGAGCCGGAACGCGTCGGCGCCGGCGATGACCTTGCTGTCCCTGCTGCGCTCCAGGCACTCGTCCATCAGGCGGATGCCGCGGTCGAGCGTGCGCAGGAAGGCGAGCTCCTCCTCGCGGATGACGCTCTCGATGAAGGCCTGCTGCTTCGCGATCTCCGGATAGGCCTCGCCCATGTCGTCCACCAACTGCTGAACGAGACGGCAAAGGAAGGGCTCGGACAAGCCGAGGAAGGTGTAACCGTAGCGGACGGCGCGGCGCAGGATGCGGCGGATGACGTAGCCCGCCTTGACATTGGAGGGCAACTGGCCGTCGGCGATGCTGAAGCTGATGGCGCGGATGTGGTCCGCGATCACGCGCATCGCAACGTCCGTCTTCTCGCTCTCTCCATACTTGTGGCCGGAGAGTTCGCCGATGCGGGCGAGCATGCCGGTGAAGACGTCGGAGTCGTAGTTGCTGTTCTTGCCCTGGAGCACGGCACAGAGGCGCTCGAAGCCCATGCCGGTGTCGATGTTGCGGGCGGGCAGCGGCTCCAGGTGGCCGTCGGCCATGCGCTGGTATTGCATGAAGACGAGGTTCCAGATCTCGATCACGTGCGGGTCGGACCGGTTCACGAGCTCGCGGCCCGGGATGCCGGACGCGGCCTTCTCCTCGGCGGTGCGGATGTCGATATGGATCTCGGAGCAGGGGCCGCAGGGGCCGGTCTCGCCCATTTCCCAGAAGTTGTCGTGCTTGTTGCCCAGGAGGATATGGTCCTCGGGCAGGTATTTGCGCCAGGCCTGCTGCGCCTCGGTGTCGAGCGTGGTGCCGTCCTCGACGGAGCCCTCGAACACGGTGGCGTAGAGGAGGTTCTTGTCGATCCGGTACACTTCGGTCAGGAGCTCCCAGGCCCAGTCGATGGCCTCGGACTTGAAGTAATCGCCGAAGCTCCAGTTGCCCAGCATCTCGAACATGGTGTGGTGGTAGGTGTCATGACCCACCTCTTCGAGGTCGTTGTGCTTGCCGCTCACGCGCAGGCACTTCTGCGAGTCGGCCGCGCGGTTGTACGGAGCCTTGGCATTGCCCAGGAAAATGTCCTTGAACTGGTTCATGCCCGCATTGGTGAACATCAGGGTCGGGTCGTTCTTGACCACCATCGGCGCGGACGGGACGACGGTATGGCCCTTCGATGCGAAGAAGTCGAGGAATTTCTGACGGATTTCCTTGGAAGTCATATTTTCAGCTTTATGAGTTTGCATCACTAGTGTCCAAAGAAAATTTTGTTAGTTCTTTGTAATATATTGTTTAATAATTAGTTATAGGCAAAAGTGCTCCGTTTCGATTTGAATTGATGTCGT
>CAJOMY010000013.1 GCA_905235775.1 uncultured Bacteroidales bacterium
CATGTGCCGGCAGACCGCCGACTTCACCTCAAGAGCGCTGAATATTCCCGCCGAGCAGGCGCTGCTGGGTCTCGTAGCAGCTGTCCGCGAAGAAGAAAAGAGTCAGGTCGGCCAGGCAGAGCATCGTAAGCGGAAAGGTACGGGACCGCCGGGCCATGATCCAGTGGACGACCATCCAGAACAAGCACAGCCATGCAGGCAGGAAAATGAAAAAATCGTACAGCATCACAGACAAAATTAAGAACAAATAAAATAATTTCAAATTCGGAAAAATCTGAGCACCCATCTCCGAATATCCGAATTTTATTACTAACTTTGTCCGCTGTGAGAAAATTGACCACACTTCTATTTTTGTTGTTGGCGGCCGCCTGGCCGCTGAAGGCTCAGAACAACAACCCGTATCAGATTGAAGATGAGTGTTACGAGGCGTTGCGCCTCGCGGAGGAAGTCGTCGACGATGTGACTTCTGACGACTTTGACACCTACAACCAGCGCCTGCTGGACCTGTCCATCGTGCACCAGGACGACAAGGCGCGGGCCCTGTACTATGTCTTCGCGCTCCGACGGCTCTGCCGGCTGGGCGAAGCCGCCTCCATCGATCAGCGGGAGTTTTACAACAAAAGTGTGAACAGCGCTTTCGAGAATCTGCGGACCGTGGCCCGGGAGACGGGACTCACCCAGTACTACTATTATTCCTACGACCTGGCGCAAACCTACTACTTCAACACCCTGCAGGTCTTGATTGCGTTCGATCTGCTGGACAAAATGCTGAAGGAAGCCGAGAAGGAGAATGAGGAATACGGCCAGTGGCAGGCCTTGCGCTTCCTGGCCCAAAGCTACCAGCAGCAGGACGATCCCGGCCACACGCGTTACTACCTGCAGCAGTGCCTGCGCCTTTACGACGAGTCGAGGGATCCGATCGTCCGGGAACAGCCCGTGACGCGCATTTACTGCGATCTGGCCGATACCTATGATTTCGCCACCGATTCAAGCCGCCTGTATTACGACAAGGCCTACCAGTCCGCCGTGACGCATCTGGATACGCTCCGTTGCGTGTATTACCAGACGCTGCTGGCGGCGTTCGACCGGGATATCCGGAAGTACGAGGCCGGCCGTGACCGGTGCCTGTCGGATCCGGCTTTCCTGTCTTTCTTCCGGACCGGAGACATCCTGTTCCTCTGCTCCGACGAGATCCTGCGCGGTGAAAAACCCATCATGCCGACGCTGGACAAGCTGGCGCTGCCGAAACAGAAACAGTTCATCGGGAGGCTGGCGTCCGAAAATGGGATGTATGACATCTCATTCTATATGCTGCGGATGCGTTTCGTGGAAATGCAGAACATCCTGTCCCGCGTCAACGACATGCATCTCGAGGAGGCGTCCGGCCTGTATGAAAATTATAGCTTGAACAAGCAGCTCCGCGAGAGGGACCAGGAGGTGGCGCTGGCGACGCATCTGCTGATCCTGCTGACCCTGTTCATCCTGATCGCAAGCCTGGTGCTTTCCCGGATTCACGTCCTCAACCTGCGCAAGGCGCGGGATCTGGACGAAGAACGGATCCGGGAGTTGAGGGAAGCGAACGAGCAGGTGCAGTTGGCCAATGCCGCGAAGACGCGTTTCGTACAGAATATGAGCCATGAGGTGCGTACTCCGCTCAATGCGGTCGTCGGTTTTTCGCAGCTGCTTGCCCTGCCGGACGGCTCCTTCCCCGCAGAGGAGAAGGAGGAGTTTGCCGGACATATCATCAATAACACCAACATGCTGACCATGTTGCTGGATGACATCCTGAACGCCTCGGCGATGGACACGGGCAACTACCGGATCAACTACGGGCAAGGCGAGATGCATTTTATCGCCAAGGCTGCCATCCGAAGCGCCGAGCACCGTTTGCAGCCGGGCGTGACGATGTCCTATGAGCCGGAGTCGGAGGAGCCGTTCCAGTTCGAGACGGATCCGCACCGGGTTCAGCAAATCCTCATCAACCTGCTGACCAATGCCTGCAAGCACACGGAGAAGGGGCGTATCGTCCTCTCCAGCTCGCTCACGCGTCGTCCCGGCTACGTGAGCTATGCGGTCACGGACACGGGGCACGGCGTGCCGCCGGAGATGGCGGAGAAGATCTTCGACCGCTTCACCAAGCTGGACGACTTCGTGCAGGGTACGGGCCTGGGGCTGAGCATCAGCCGCGACATCGCCGGACGCATGGGGGCGAAGATCTACCTGGACACGGACTATGTGGACGGCGGCGCCCGCTTCTTCTTCGAAGTGCCGGAGCATCCGGAGAACACAGACCCGGTCCGCAGCGAAACGGAACAATCCCAAGTATAAACCAATAACCGTCAGGATATATGATCCCCTTCAATGAAATAGACCACGATTACTCCAGGTACAATGTCCTGGCAGTGGATGACATTCCGGTGAATTTGCTGCTGGTGCAGAAAATGCTGTCCTGCTTCAATTTCCGTTTCCGGACGGCGTCGGGTGGCCAACAGGCCCTTGACGCGGTGGCGGCTGAGAAACCGGATTTGATCCTGCTGGACCTCATGATGCCTGGCATCGACGGCTTCGAGGTGCTTCGCCGGCTGCGTGGAGACCCGACGACTTCCGATATCCGCATTGTCATCCTGTCCGCGCTCAACTCCAACGAAGATGTCGTCCGGGGCTATGACGCCGGCGCGAACGACTTCATCATGAAACCGATCATTATGGACAAACTGCTCAGCTGCGTGGTTGAGCAGCTGCGTGTCGTTGAGGTTCAGGGCTGACGGCCCTGGCGAATTCTTCCGGAACGGCTTAAATGTTGACGTCTTCCAGTTCTTCCTCGCTCCGCAGGTTGGCCCGGATGAAGTTCTGGCGCTCCAGGGTGTTGTCGCCCATGTAGAAGGACATGATGTCCGCGATGGATTCCTCTTCGGCCAGATTGACCAGGTCGAGGCGCATCTCCGGACCGATGAAGTGGACGAATTCCTCGGAGCTGATCTCGCCGAGACCTTTGAAACGCGTGATCTCCACGCCGGTCTTGAGGGCCTGGATGGCCTTCTCCTTCTCGTCGGCGGAGTAGCAGTAACGGTTCTCCTTCTTGTTGCGGACGCGGAACAGGGGGGTTTGCAGGATGTGGACGTGTCCGCGACGGATCAGGTCGGGGTAATATTTCATGAAGAAGGTCAGCACGAGCATGCGGATGTGCATGCCGTCATCGTCGGCATCGGTCGCCACGATGATGTTGTTGTAGCGGAGATTCTCGAGATCCTCCTCGACGCCCAGGGCGGAGATGAGCAGGTTTAGTTCTTCGTTCTCCGCGACTTTCTTGCGGCTCTCCTTGAAGGAGTTGATCGGCTTGCCGCGAAGGCTGAAGACGGCCTGGTAGTCCGCATTGCGCGCCTTGGTGATGGTACCGCTTGCGGAATCGCCCTCCGTGATGAAGATGCTGGACCGCTCGATGCTTTCCTGCGTCTTTTCGGTGACCTTGTCGTTATAGTGATAGCGGCAGTCGCGCAGCTTCTTGTTGTAGACGTTGGCCTTCTTGTTGCGCTCGCGTGTCTTTTTCTGGATGCCGGAGATCTCCTCACGCTCGCGCTGGGAGTCCTTGATCTTCTCCTCGATGGTGGGGACGATGTCCTTGTGGATGCGGAGGTAGTTGTCCAACTCCGTGGCTACGAAGGAGTTGACGTAGCTCCGGATGGTGGGGCCGGTGTCGAGCTTGAGGGTGCCGTGCTCGTCGTGGGTCTGTTTCTCCCACATGTAGTTGGATCCGAGCTTGGTCTTGGTCTGGCCTTCGAAGTTCGGCTCCTGGATCTGGATGCTGATTGCGCCCACGATGCCCTGGCGGCAGTCTTCCGGCGCGTAGTTTTTCTTGAAGAACTCCTTGAGCGTCTTGGCGATGGCCTCGCGGTAGGCCGCGAGGTGCGTGCCGCCGTCGCGGGTGTTCTGGCCGTTGACAAAGGAGGAGATGTTCTCTCCGTAGTCGCGCCCGTGGCTGAGCACGATCTCGATGTCCTCGCCCTCCAGGTGGATGGGCGGGTAGAGCGGCTCTTCGGACAAATTCTCGTTCACGAGGTCCAGCAGGCCGTTCTCGGACTTGTAGGGAGTGCCGTTCAGGACGAGCGTGAGCCCCTTCTTGAGGTAGGAATAGTTCTTGATCATCGTCTCCACATAGTCGAGGTTGTAGGCGAAGGTCCCGAACATCATGGGGTCGGGGTAGAAGCGGACGAGGGTGCCGTTCTTCTCCCTGGGGGCGGGCTCTTTGCCGTTGTCCTTGAGCTCGCCGCGCTCGAACCGGGCCCAGGAGCTCTCGCCGTCGCGGTACGAGCAGACGAAGAAGGATTCGGACAGGGCGTTGACGGCCTTGGTGCCGACGCCGTTGAGTCCGACGGACTTCTTGAAGACCTTGTCGTCGAACTTGCCGCCGGTGTTCAGGATGCTGACGGCCTTGACCACGGAATCGAGGGGAATGCCACGGCCGAAGTCACGCACGGACACGTGGTTCTCCGGATCGATATCCACCAGGACCTGCTTGCCGAACCCCATCGCGAATTCGTCCACGGAGTTGTCGATGATCTCCTTCAGGAGCACGTAGATGCCGTCCCCCGGGTTGTTGCCGTTCCCCAGACGGCCGATATACATGCCCGGACGCATCCGGACATGCTGTACCCCTTCCAGGGTGCGTATGTTGTCGTCGGTATAGTTGCTATTTGGCATTCTTCGTGACGGATCCCTTGAGGTGCAGGATGACGGGTTTCTTCTGGGCGGAGGTATAGACCGAAAGGCTCTTGTCAAAGGTGCCCGTACCCTCGTCGTTGGAATAAGTGGCGGTGATCACGCCTTTGGCGCCCGGGGCGATGGCCTCGCGCGTCCACACGACATCGGTGCATCCGCAGGAGGCGACGACGGCGTAGATCGTGAGGGGCTCATCCTCGTCGTTGGTCACGGTAAAGGTGCAGGTCTGCTTGCCGGCCTTGGTGCTGATCTCGCCAAAGTCATGCACAGTCTTGTCGAACTGGATGGGGGCTGCGAGTGCCGCCGCAAGCACGATTGTCAAAATTGTCTTCATAGCTGCAAATTTACGAAAAAATGATTACTTTTGTCCTCGTATTTGCAAATAACGGACCGAACATACACTAATTTTTATTGATAATGGCTTACAAGATTAATCCCGACACCTGTGTGGCTTGTGGTACTTGCCAGGGTGAATGCCCTTCCGGAGCGATCCAGGAAGGAGATGTTTATACCATTGACCCGAACATCTGCATCGACTGCGGCACCTGCGCCGATGCCTGCCCGATGGGCGCCATCGCCCCGGCCGAGTAGTCCGGACACACACGGTTTATCATCCAGGGATCCCGCACCGGGGTCCCTTTTTTGGGGTTGTCATTAAATCAGCCGCCCGGCACACAACGTGTGGCGGATGCAGGAGCTGTCGGCCGAATAGACCCAGTTGGAGATGAGGTTGTGGCAAGGCTGCATGGACGGGACGGAGAGGTCGAGCAGCACGGCGTCGGCCTGCTTGCCGACCGCGATCTCGCCGGCGTCGATGCCGAAAAATTCGGCGCCGTTCCTCGTGGCCCAGCGGAACACCTCCGCGGCGGGGAGCAGGGAGGCGTCGCCCGTCAGTTTGGCCAGCAGGGCGGCGAATTTCATCTCCTCGCGCATGTCGAGATTGTTGTTGGAGGACACGCCGTCCGTGCCCAGGGTGATGCGGCAGCCGGATTCGAGGGCGAGCTCGTAGGGGAAGCGGCCGCTGCCCAGCTTCATGTTGGAGCAGGGGCAGTGGGCGATGGTGACGCCCCGCCTGGCGAGGATTTTCCACTCCTCCGCATCCACGTGGACGCAGTGCGCGGCGATTACGTCCGGTCCCAGGAAGCCGAGTTTATCGAGGTAGCGCACCGGCGTGGTGCCGTGCGCCTTGATGCAGTCTTCGACTTCGCGGCGTGTCTCGCTGAGGTGGATGTGCAGCAGCAGGCCGTTGCGACGGGCGAAATCGGCCCAGCGCTTGAGGTTCTCGCCGCAGACCGTATAGATGGAGTGCGTCGCGATCACGAGCTGGATGCGTCCGCCGGAGGGATCTTTCCAGTTCTTGATGAAGTCCTTCAGGGCGTCGCCATGCGACTTGGGGTGGTTGTCCAGGATGGTGATGCCGATGGCGGCGCGGGTGCCGGCTGCTTCTGCGGCGGCGACGGCCTCCTCGGGATCGAAGTACATGTCCGAAAAAAAGGTGGTGCCCGTGGCGGCCATCTCCCGGATGGCGAGCTCGTTGCCCCGGCGGATGTCTTCCGACGTCAGGCTGGCCTCGAAGGGCCAGATGTGCTGCTCCAGCCATTCCTGCAGGGGGAGATCGTCGGCCAGGCCGCGCAACAGCGTCATGGCGGCATGGGTGTGCGTGTTGTAGAAAGCGGGCAGGATGGCCATCCCGTCGGCTTCGATGATGCGGTCGGCCGGGGTGTCTGCCGGAGCGTCGAGGTCGGCGAAGCGGTCCTGGCGGATCAGGATGCAGGTCTTGCGGCCGTCCAGGAGGACATTCCGGATGAGGATGCTCTCCGGCACGCGGAATGCCTGGTCCAGTTGCTTGTAATCATGCAGGATGGTGTCGGCGTGCTCCAGGAACAGCCTGCCGCGGGCGGTCAGTTCCACGCGGCCGCGCTTCCGCTCGAACAGCGCTCCGCCTACGGCCTTCTCCAATTCTGAAATATGCTGGCTGACAGCGGGTTGTGTGATGCCAAGCGACTTGGCTGCAGCGGTAAAACTTCCCAGTTCCGCCACCTTGGCGAATACGCGTAATCTGAAATCCTCGAACATTTTCTATAAGTTAGCCTTATGCAAAGATAGTAATATTCTCCTTCTTTCCTATCCTCCGGCATGACATCGGGGGAGTAATCATAAATGGATAAAACAATGTGGACTGATGACGAGGTTGTCATCGGCTTCGGGGCCAATGTGCGATGGCCCTGGGACGAATTGTGTTTTTCCCGTTTCTCATCCCTGAATGTCCTCGATTTTCCCGCCAATCCGGCGTTTCATCACTTTTTTTGTCCGCCAAACCCATTTCCTTGCCCGGCTCTCGGGACGGGGGTACTTTTGCACTCAAAAATTGATGCCCCCATGAACGAATTCAGAGAAGTTTTTGAGCGCTACTACACTTGGCTGGAAGGCTACAAGCGCAACGTGCACCGCTTCGCGACCAAACCCGCGATGATAGACCCGGACCGGGACCGCACCTGGACCTATGCCGGGCTGGACGCCGAATGTAACCGGCTCTCCCGCGCGTTCCGGTCAGACGGGATCGGGCATGCCGGAGTTATCATGGTCATGCTCCCCAACTGCCCCGAATTTGCCTTTTCCTACATCGCCGCCCAGAAACTGGGCGCCGTCTGCTGCCCCGTCAACTTTCGCATCTCGGCCGGGGAACTGGCCTGGTGCCTGGACGACTCCCGGCCGGTCGCGCTCGTGTTCGCATCCGAGTTCAGCGGGACTGTCCGGCAGGCCCTGGAGCTCGCCGGCCACCGGCCCGCACGCCTGGTGTCCGTGGACGGGGACGGTCTCCCGGGATCCGTTTCTTACGAGGAATACACGGCCGGCCAGGATCCTTCCGCCCCGGAACCGGAGCGTCCCTACAGCACCTTCGACGAGACCACCCGCCTGTACACTTCCGGCACCACGGGCCGTCCGAAAGCCGTTCCCCTTACCTCCATCAACGAGGTCCTTTCCGCCCACGACGTGATGATCCATTTCCCGATGAACCATCGGGACGTGACGGTCAACACCACACCGTGGTTCCACCGCGGGGGGCTGCATTGTGCCGGCCCCTGCCCTGCATTCTACGCCGGCGCCACGATCGTGGTGATGCGCAAGTTCGACGCCGCCTCGACGCTCCGCTACGTGTCCCGCTACGGCATCACGTTCATCATCGGCGTTCCGACCGTGCTGGAGGCGCTCGCCGATGAGCAGGAGAAGAAAGGCTGGTACCTGTCCAGCCTGCACGGCATTGTAACGATGGGCAGCCCGCTCGAGCGGGAGGCCTGCATCCGTTACCAGCGCGTGCTCACGCCCAACATCTACAACGGCTACGGCACCACCGAGACTTTCTGGAACACCTTCCTGCGCCCCTTCGACCTGCCGGGAGGTGCCGGGACGGCCGGCGCTTCCTGCGTGGATGATGATGTGCGCGTGGTCAAGATATATGAGGACCGCCGGGCAGAGCCTGACGAACTGGCTGCCCGGGACGGGAGCGAGGTCGGAGAAGTCATCATCTGCTCGCCGGCCAAATCACCTTACGTTTACTGCAACAACCCCGGGCAGACGGAAGAAAAGTACCACAAGGGCTTCATTTATACGCATGACCTGGCCACCTGGGACGAGAACGGCTTCATCACCATCATCGGCCGGATGGACGACATGATCATCTCCTCCGGCGAGAACATCTATCCCACGGAGGTGGAATCCGTCCTGAACAGCAACCCCAAGGTCAAGGACTGCATGGTCACCTCCGTGCCGGACAAGGTTCGCGGCCAGATCGTCACTGCCTACATCATCCGTTCCGACGATTCGCTCACGTGCGAGGAACTCGACGAATTCTGCAGGCAGAGCCCGGAAGTGGCCAATTTCAAGCGGCCCCGCTATTACCGCTTCGTCTCGACGATTCCCTTCAATGCGACGGGCAAGAAACTCCACGTCAAGATGAAGGAGATCGCCTATGAAGACCTGAAAAACGGTCTCCTTCAACGAGTTTGACAATATATAACAGAATCATGAAGCTGATCGGAACCGGAAGCGCCCTGCCGAAGCGGCAGGTCACCAACGACGAAATCTCCCAATTCCTGGACACGGGCGACGCGTGGATCCGCCCGCGCACGGGCATCCGCTCCCGACACGTCATCTCCGACGAGCGGATCGAGGATCTTGCCGCCGATGCGGCCCGCCGTGCCCTGGACATGGCCGGCCTGAGCCCGCAGGACATCGACTTCTTCATCTGCTCCAACGTCGTCAACGAATACATGACCCCGGGACTCAGCTGCATCGTCGCCCACAAGATGGGCATGGCCTGCCCGATGATCGACATCAATTGCGCCTGCCCGGGCTTTATCTACGCGATGGACATCGCGGAGACCTATTTCCAGGCCGGCAAGGTGAACCATGTCCTGATCCTCTGCGCGGAAGAGCCCACACGCATGACTTCCTGGGAAGACCGCGGCACTTGTGTCCTGTTCGGCGACGGCGCCGGCGCGGCTGTCTTCACCCGCGGCGACAAGCTCAAGGCCGTCAGGCTGAATGCCGAACCGGACCCGGACAAGATCTGCGAGATCCGTACCTTGATGCCCACGCCGTTCATCACCAAGGAAGAGACCGGCACGCCGTTGCTGATGAAGGGGAGAGAAGTCTTCAAGTTTGCCGTGAGCACCTCCATCCGCGACATCCGGACCGTGATGGCGCAGAGCGGCCTCACGCCCGATCGCGTGGACTGGTTCATGATCCATCAGGCCAACCTGCGCATCATCGACGCCATCCGCGAGGGACTCGGGATCGACCCCGCCCGCTTCCCCGCCAACATCGGGGATCACGGCAACTCTTCCTCCGCCTCCTGCCCGATCTTGCTCGACGAGTGCAATCGACAAGGTATGTTCAAGCGTGGCGACATCCTCGTTTTCAGCGCGTTCGGCGCAGGTCTGCTGTCGGCTGCAGCCGTTTTGGAATGGTGACGGAAAAGTTTATTTTTGTACAAAAATATTTATCATGATCAAAAGCGTTATCTGCGATCTCCTTGGCATTGAGAAACCGATTTTCCAGGGCGGCATGGCCTGGATTGCCGACGCCCGGCTGGCAGCTGCCGTCTCCAATGCAGGCGGCCTGGGGCTCATCTCTTCCATCAACTTCGGCACCGAGGCGGTCCGCGCCGAAATTCGCAAAGCCCGCAGCCTGACCGACAAGCCTTTCGGCGTCAACATTATGCTTGCGGCGCCCAACGCGGCGGAGATTGCCGGCCTCGTGGTCGAAGAAGGCGTCCGCATCGTCACCACCGGCGCCGGCTCGCCCGCTCCCTACATACAGCAGTGGAAGGCGGCCGGAATCAAGGTCATCCCCGTGGTAGCCTCCGTGGCCTATGCCCTGAAGATGCAGGAGCTTGGCGCCACGGCGCTTGTCGCGGAGGGGGCGGAGTCCGGCGGTCACGTCGGCGACACCCATACCATGGCGCTCGTGCCGCAGATCCTCGATGCGGTGGACATCCCCGTGCTCGCCGCCGGCGGCATCTTCGACGGCCGCAGCGCCGCCGCCATGTTCATGATGGGCGCCTGCGGCGTCCAGGTCGGCACCCGTTTCCTCATCGCGGACGAGTGCCACGTCCATGAGGTTTACAAGGAGCGGCTCATCGCCGCCTCGGACGTCAGTACGATGGTGACGGGCAAGAGCCTGGGCGACGCCGTACGTGGTCTCAAGACGCCGTTCACCAAGAAGTTCGCGAGACTCGAGGCCGATCCGTCGGTCTCTGCCGACCAGGTGCGCGCTTTTGGCACGGGTTCGATGCGCAAGGCTGTATTCGACGGCGACCTCTCCGGCGGGAGCTTCCTCGCGGGCGAGGTGGCCGGCATGATCCGGGGCAGGGAGACGGCTGCGCAGATTGTGGACGATATCATCGGAGGCGCCGAGCGGCTGTTGGCCGCCGCACCGTCCCTGCTGGCTTGAATCATGGAAAACAGAAGGGTCGTCATCACCGGCATGGGCGTCATTTCCCCCCTGGGGAACGACGTCACCACCTATTGGAACAATCTGGTCGCAGGCCGCTGCGGCATTGATTTCATCCGCTCCTTCCCGACCGACGGGCTGCCCGTCAAGGTGGCCGGGGAAGTGAAGGATTTCCGGCCGGAGGAATACGGCATGGACAAGGCGTTCATCCGCAAGCAGGACCTGTTCACGCAGTACGGCGTGGCGGCGGCCCGCCGAGCGATGGACGACGCCGGGCTCGTCGCGGAAGGTGAGGGGAGCAACATCGATCCGTTCCGGCTGGGCGTGTACGTGGGCAGCGGAATCGGCGGCTTCGAGACGCAGTACCGGGAGGCCGGCAAGATGATCGAAGACCCGACGGGCCGCTGGATCTCGCCGCTCTTCATCCCGACGGTAATCAGCAACATCGCCGCCGGCCACATAGCCATCCGGCACCAGGCCAAGGGGCCCTGCCTGGACATCGTCACGGCCTGCGCCACCTCGTCGCACTGCCTCGGAGAGGCATTCCGCGCCCTGCGCCACGGCTACGCCGACGCTATCATCGCGGGCGGCTGCGAACACATCACCATTCCGATCGGCCTGGCCGCCTTCGCCAACGCCAAGGCCCTTTCCCGCTCGGAGGATCCCCAGTACGCTTCGCTGCCGTTCAACGCGAACCGCGGCGGCTTCGTGATGGGGGACGGCGCCGCCATCCTCATCCTCGAGGAGCTGGGGCATGCCCGTGCGCGCGGCGCCCGCATTTACGGGGAAATGGTGGGTTATGGCAACACCTGCGACGCCTACCACGCCACAGCGCCCCGTCCCGACGGTACGACGCAGTCCGAATGCATCCGTCAGGCCCTGCGGGAAGCGGGTTACGATCCCGCCCGGGACCGCCTCTATATCAACGCGCACGGTACCGGCACGCATCTCAACGACGCCGCCGAGACCCAGGCCTGTAAACTCGCGCTCGGCGCGGACGCCTATCGCGCCCGCATCTCGTCAATCAAGTCGATGACCGGCCACCTGTTCGGCGCGGCCGGCGCCGCGGAAGCCATCGCCACGGTGCTCGCGCTGCGGGACGGGATTGTCCCGCCGACCATCCACCTGGACGCACCGGACCCCGAGTGCGACCTGGACTACACGCCCAACGAGGCCGTCCGGGACGAGCTGACGCTCGGTATCTCCGACTCTCTCGGCTTCGGCGGCCACAACGCCTGCGTCGCGTTCCGCCGGTATTGAGTTTGCGCGGCAGGCCCGGGCGGGAGGCTTATTCTTCAGGACGCATGACGAGCTCGATGAAGTTGCCGTCAAGGAGCTCCTGGGCGGCCGCCTGGATCTGGGCGGGCGTCAAGGCGTTCACCGCAGCTTCGTACTCCTTGTCGTAGTCGAAGCCGAAGCGGGCGTTGGTCATGAGCATGGAAGCCCAGTAGTTGTTGCGCTGGCGGTTCTCCGGAATCTTCTTCAGGAGGTTCTTCTGCGCTTTGTCAAACTGGTCGGCGGTCGGACCGTTGCCGGCGATGCCCTGGAAGCCGGTTTTGGCGAGGTCGCGAAGTTTGTCCGCGGACTCGACGTTGGTCTGGAAGACCACCCGCATCATGTGACGCTCATCCGGTTTGTTGCTGACGTCGTCGGAGGAGCTGGCGCCGTAGGTGCCGCCCTCATCCTCGCGCAGGGTCTCGGTGTAGAGCATGTCGAGGATATAGGAGAGCGCGTCGTTGGCGACCTCGTCGGCGACGGAGTAGGCCTTGAGGGTGTTGTAAACCTGGAGGACCGTGACCATCGGGGTGGCCATCTGGGCGTTGAAGTCGTACAAACGGTCGGCGGAGCTGATACCGTCGCCACGGTACTCGGCCTTGGCGGCCTTCTTGCCGGCAGGGATGGAACCGGCGTACTTGCAGATGAGCGGCATGATCTCGTCCACGTTGAAGTCGCCCACAACCACCAGACGGGCACCGGCCGCGTCGGCGAAGAGGCGCTTGTAGGTGCTCCCGAGGGTGCTCAGGCTAGCCTTGGCGAGGGTCTCGTCGCTGATCATGAAGCGGCGCGGGCTGTCGTAGACATAGTCGTAGAGGGCCTTGTTGAGCTTGTAGTTGGACTGGGTCATGAGGTTCGGCAGGACGGCTTCGATCTGGTTGATGCCCTGGTTGTACTCGGTCTCGTCGAAACGAGGCGCGGTGATGTAGAGGTAGAAGAGCTGCAGGGCGGTCTCGAGATCCTTGACGGTCGTGGAACCGCTGACGCCGTGCGTGTATTCATTAATATAAGGAGTACCGCTGACCTGCTTGCCGGCAAGCATCTTGCGCACCGTCGTGGCCGGGAATCCGGCGACACCGGTATTCGACCGGTAGAGCGACCAGATATTCTCGTCGAAGGAGAAGACTTCTTCGTCGGAGAGCAGGCTCCGGCCGCCGTCCTTGCTGTAGTTCAGGATGATGCGATCTTTCTCGTGCTCCGTGGGGAGGAGCCATACGGTCACGCCGTTCTTCAGGGTGAAGGTCTTGGAGCCATAGATGCCGTCCTTGACCTGGCCGGCCTTGCTGCCTTTGAGGGTGGCGGGATCGAGGAAGGCTTCCGGGATCTCCTCGCCGGCGGCCTGCTCGATCTCGGCGTTCTCGACGGCGTCGATCACGGCCTGGAGCTGCTCTACGGTCGGATGGACGAGGCCTTCCTTCTCGGGCGCCTGGTAGAGGACCACCATGTTCTCGCGGGTGATGATCTGCTGGGCGGCCTGGTTGATGACATCGGTACTCAGCACCGGCATCAGCTGCTGGACGAGTTCATACTCGGCCTGCGGATCCATGAAGCGCTCGTTGTCGAAGAAATGGTAGATGCAGGGCATCACGAACTCGGAATTGGTGCGGGTTCCTGCGCGCTTGGCCGCGTTCTCGAACTGGGAGAGAATTTCGGTTTTGGCGCGCTCGATCTCGGACTCGGTCATGCCGAAACGGCGGAGCTTCTCCGCCTCGAGCAGGCCGGCTGCGAAAGCGCTCAGCGCCTCGCCGTCCTTGCAGGCCACCTCGGTATAGACGATCTCGGCGGTCTCGCAGAGCTTGCCGAGGCCGAAACCCCCGTTCAGGAAGGGGGCGTCCGCCTGCGCGGCGATCTCCGCGAAGCGCTCGTTCATCACGGTGCTGACGATGTCCTCCACCAGGTCGGTCACGAGGCCGACGGCGGTGTTGTTGAGCTCTTCGGGCACGCGCTGGCTGCGCCAGATGATCTCGATGCCGGTACTGCGGTTCTCCGGGTCGGTGAGGATGCCGATAGCGGGCTTCTCGTTGTCCGGAATGGCGATGAGGTCCTTCTGCTTGGGATTCTCGGCTGCCGGAATGTCGGCGAAGGTGCGCCGGATGCAGGCTTCCACGTAGTCGACATCGATGTCGCCGACGACGATCAGGGCCTGGTTGCCGGGGTGATACCAGGTGCGGTAGAAGTTGACGAGGCTCTCGGGCTTGAAGGTCTTGAGGTTCTCCTCGGTGCCGATGACGCTTGTGGTGGCATATTTGGTGTCACCGTAGAGGTACGGACCGGAAGCCTCACGCATGCGCCAGGAGGCGGTGTTGCGGGAACGCTTCTCCTCCAGGATGACGCCGCGCTCCTTGTCGATCTCCTCCGGGTCGTTGGTCACGAAGTGGGAGTAGTCGTGCATGATGAGGATGCAGGTGTCCACGACGGTCGGACGTACCAGGGGGATGTTGTTGAGCAGGTAGATGGTCTGCTCGACCCCCGTGGAGGCGTTGACGTTGCCGCCGAAGGAGGCGCCGATGCTTTCCAGCCAGTTCAGGATCCCCTTGCCGGGGAAATTCTTCGTGCCGTTGAAGCACATGTGCTCCAGGAAGTGGGCGAGACCGTCCTGGTCGGGCAGTTCCTGCAGGGCGCCGATGTTGGTGGCGAGATAGAACTCCGCGCGCTGCGCGGGCTTCTCGTTGTGGCGGATGTAATAAGTCAGGCCGTTGTCAAGCTTGCCGACACGGGTCTCGGGATCGAAGGGAAGCGACTGCATCTGCTGTGCGCTACCCAAAGCAGCAGCGCTGAGGAGCGCTGCTGCAAGGAAAAGGATTTTTTTCATGTTAGTCATTGATTGCTCTTTTTCGGATGCAAAGATAATCAAAATTTATTGGAAAACAATAATAATTTATCTTATTTCTGAATATTTTTATTCTTTTCCAGCCAGACGCTTGTAGGTTTCCAGGCGAACTTTCGCAAACTCCTCGGTCTTGGAGAGCAGCTCGGAGGCGCTGTCCGGGAAGAGCTTGTACAGGGAGGCGAAACGGACCTCACCTTTGAGGAAGTCCTGGAACTTCGTCCAATCCGGCTCCTTGGAGTCGAGCGTGAACGGGTTCTTGCCCTGCTCCTCGAGCGTCGGGTTGTAGCGGTAGAGGTGCCAGTAGCCGCAATCCACGGCGAGTTTCTCCTCCTTCTGGCTCAGGCCCATGCCCGCCTTCAGGCCGTGGTTGATGCACGGGGCGTAGGCGATGATCAGGGACGGGCCGTCATAGGCTTCCGCTTCCTTGATGGCATTCATGTACTGGACCGGGCTGGCGCCCATGGCGACCTGGGCCACATAGACGTAGCCGTAGCTCATGGCCATCATGCCGAGATCCTTCTTGCGGATCTTCTTGCCGGAGGCGGCGAATTTGGCGATGGCTCCGACCGGGGTGGCCTTGGACGACTGGCCGCCGGTGTTGGAGTACACCTCGGTGTCGAGCACGAGGATGTTGACGTTCTCGCCGCTGGCAAGGACATGGTCGAGTCCGCCGTAGCCGATATCATAGGATGCACCGTCGCCGCCGAAGATCCACTGGCTGCGGGCCGGGATGAACTGCTTCAGGGCGAGCAGGCTCTTGCTGACCTCGCAGCCGCAAGCCTCCATCATCGGGACGAGCTTGTCCGCCACCTCGCGGGTAACGGCGTAGTCCTTGCGGTTGTCGAGCCACTTCCGGTAGAGCTCTTTCATCTCGGCGGAGCACTTCTCGCACTCCAGGCCCTTCTCCATCAGGGAAGCGACCGTCTCGCGGATGCGGTCGGAGCCGAGGTGCATGCCGAGGCCGAACTCGCAGAAATCCTCGAACAGGGAGTTCTGCCAGGCCGGTCCGCGGCCGTGCGCGTCGGTGCAGTACGGGGAAGCGGGGAAGGAGGCGCCGTAGATGGAGGAGCAGCCCGTGGCGTTGGCGATCATCATGTGGTCGCCGAACAGCTGGGTGATGTTCTTGATGTACGGGGTCTCGCCGCATCCGGCGCAGGCGCCGGAGAATTCGAACAGCGGCTGGGCGAACTGGGCGGCCTTCATGTTGGATTTGGGATCCTGCGGGGTCTTGTAGCCCACCTTCGCGTTGAGGTAGTCGAACGCGGTCTGGTCGGCCTCGCGGTCCATGTACGGCTGCATCGACAGGGCCTTGTCCTTGGCGAGACAGACGTCCACGCAGTTGCCGCAGCCGGTACAGTCGGCGACGGACACGGCGATGGCGTACTTGTATTCCTTGAGGTTGGCCTTGCCGTCCACGGACGTGACGCCCTGGGCGGCCGCGGCGGAAGCCTCCTCGGCGGTCATCAGGAACGGCCGGATGGCGGCGTGCGGGCAGACGAAGGCGCAGGTGTTGCACTGGATGCACTTGTCACCGTCCCAGACGGGCACGCTCACGGCCACGCCGCGCTTCTCGTAGGCGGCGGTGCCGGCGGGCATCGTACCGTCCCGGTAGGGGAGGAAGGCGCTCACCGGGAGGGTGTCGCCGGCCTGGGCGTTGACCACGTCGGCAATCTCCTTAACGAACGGGGTCGCGAGGCGGCCGGCATTCGGGTTGGTGAACCTGGCGTTGATGGAGGCCCACTCGGCGGGGACCTTCACCTGGGTGTATTCGCCGCCGCGGTCGATGGCCGCGTAGTTCATCGCCACGACATTCTCACCCTTCTTGCCGTAGGATTTGAGGGCGGCGTCCTTCATGTATTTGATCGCGTCCTCCACCGGGATGATGCCGGTGATGCGGAAGAAGGCGCTCTGCAGAATCGTGTTGGTCCTGCCGCCGAGGCCGATCTCCTGGGCGATCTTGGTGGCGTTGATGATATAGAGCTTGATCTTCTTGCGTCCGATGACGGCCTTGACGGCGTCCGGAATGCGCTTGACCGTCTCCTCTTCGTTCCACAGGGAGTTGAGCAGGAAGCTGCCGCCCTCCTTGATGCCCTTCAGGACGTCATACTTCTCGAGGTAGGACGGGACGTGGCAGGCCACGAAGTCGGGGGTGCCCACCAGGTACGGCGCCTTGATCGGCTTCTTGCCGAAACGGAGGTGCGAACAGGTGTAGCCGCCGGACTTCTTGGAGTCGTAGTCGAAGTAGGCCTGGCTGTAGAGGTCGGTGTGCGTACCGATGATCTTGATCGTGTTCTTGTTGGCGCCGACGGTGCCGTCGGAACCGAGGCCGTAGAACTTGCATTCGGTGGTGCCCTTCTTCACGATGGAGATTTCTCCCTTGGTCGGGAGGCTCTTGAAGGTCACGTCGTCCACGATGCCGATGGTGAAGTCGCCCTTCGGGTTCTTGCGCTCGAGGTTGTCGTAGACGGCCACGATCTGGGCCGGGGTGGTGTCCTTGGAGGAGAGGCCGTAGCGGCCGCCGATCACCAGCGGAGCGCCTTCCTTGCCCTGGAAGAGGGCGCGCACGTCCAGATAGAGCGGCTCGCCGAGGGCGCCGGGCTCCTTGGTGCGGTCGAGGACGGCAATCTTCTTGACCGTCTTCGGAAGGACCTTGAGGAAATACTTCTCGGAGAACGGGCGGTAGAGGTGCACCGTCACGACACCGTACTTGCGGCCGTGATCGGAGAGATAGTCGATGGTCTCCTTGATGGTCTCGGTGACGCTGCCCATGGCCACGATCACGCACTCGGCATCTTTGGCGCCGTAGTACTCGAACGGGCGGTAGGTGCGGCCGGTCAGTTCGCCGATCTCGCCCATGTAGCGGGCCACGATGTCCGGGACGGCCTCATAGACCTGGTTGCGGGACTCGACGGCCTGGAAGTAAACGTCGCCGTTCTGCGCGGTGCCGCGGGTGACGGGCGTCTCCGGATTGAGCGCGCGGGCGCGGAAATTCTCCAGCGCCTTCTCGCTGACCATTTTCTTCAGCTCCGCCTCG
>CAJOMY010000014.1 GCA_905235775.1 uncultured Bacteroidales bacterium
GGCGGGCGGCGCCTCATTGGCACCCAGCCGGTGGGCGTTGGTCGCGCTGGCGATGGAGGCTTTGAGCAGGGCGTTGTGCTTCTGCACGGCGGCCAGGACATTCACGAAGAAGGTGACAAACTGCAAGTTGCCCTTGGCGTCCTTGCCAGGGGCCAGCAGCAGCGTGCCCTTGTCGGTGCCGAGCGACCAGTTGTTGTGCTTGCCGGATCCGTTCACGCCGTCGAAAGGCTTCTCGTGCAGCAGCACCACGAAACCATGCTTGCGGGCGATGCGGCCCATCAGGTTCATCACAATCTGGTTCTGATCGTTGGCGAGGTTGGTCTCACCGTAGATCGGCGCGAGTTCGAACTGGTTCGGGGCCACCTCGTTGTGGCGGGTCTTGATGGGAATGCCCAGCCGGTGCCCGGCAATCTCCAGATCACGCATGAAGGCGGCCACACGCGTCGGGATGGCGCCGAAATAATGGTCGTCCAGCTGTTGGTTCTTGGAGGAGTTGTGCCCGAACAAGGTGCGGCCGGTGATCATCAGGTCCGTACGGGCGGCGTAGAGCGCCTCGTCCACGAGGAAGTATTCCTGCTCCCAGCCCAGATAGGAATAGACCTTGTTCACACCCGGGTCGAAATATTTGCAGATGGGCACGGCAGCGTCGCTGACGGCCTTGAGGGCCTTCTTGAGCGGGGTCTTGTAGTCGAGGGCCTCGCCGGTATAGGAAATGAAGACAGTCGGGATGCAGAGGGTGTCGTCCAGGATGAAGACCGGGGAAGTCGGATCCCAGGCCGTGTAACCCCGGGCTTCGAAAGTGGCTCGGATGCCGCCGCTCGGGAAGGACGAGGCGTCCGGCTCCTGCTGGGCGAGCATCTTGCCGTCGAAAGTTTCGATGACGCCGCCCTTGCCGTCGTAGTCGATCAGGGAGTCGTGCTTCTCGGCCGTGCCTTCGGTCAGCGGCTGGAACCAGTGGGTGACATGCGTCACGCCGTGCTCCATGGCCCACTCTTTCATGCCGCGGGCCACGCCGTCGGCCGTCTTGCGGTCGAGGGCGTGGCCCCCTTCGATGCAGCCAAGCAAGGCGTGAAGACTCTCGGCGTCGAGATACTTGCACATCTTCTTGCGGTCGAACACGAGTTCACCAAAATACTCGGAAGTCTTGCCTGCGGGGACTTCTGCCGGAACCTCTTTTCTCTCAAAGGATTCCTTGACCAAATCAAATCTGTCCATAATTACACTATAATGATTAACTAACAACTTCTACATAAAAAGGAGAGAGGCTGGTCAACCTGACCAGCCTCTCTGATATTCTGTTCAAAATATTTGCTTCTTCTAATCATTGTGCCGCATCGGCTGGTGTTATACGCACAAAGAAGCGTCCGGGACCTGCTGGTTCTGGAAATTCTGCTTCTGATTATTATTGAGCGTGCGTGTCACTACCACTAAACCAAAAATTCGTTTCAAAGTTAAGAAGAAAATTTGACTATACAATAGTTTTTAAAACTTTTTTAAGATTTTTCTGCTGAAGGAAGCCTCCCCAGGAACATTTCCAGCATCCCGGTTATCTTCAGCCGTGCCGGAATGTGGGCATAGTTGGCCATCGATCCTACGTCACCGAAGCCGGGCCCCACGTTGCCGATGCAGGCCACGGAGGCCGTCATCCCCGGGGCGCTGCCCTCCCCTATGCTCAAGAAACAATGCAAGAATGACGCTCTGATCTCACAATAAAGGTAAAAAAACTTATATTTGCACCTATGAACTGCTTTGGTTTCATTCGTGTGGCGGCTGCAATGCCGCGCGTACACGTGGCCGACCCGGCGGCGAATGCCCGGGAGATCGTGGAACTCTGCGGGAAGCTTGCAGAACAGGCTCCCTCCGTGGTCGTCTTCCCGGAGCTGGGCGTCACCGGCTACACCTGCGCCGACCTCTTCGGGCAGAACCGCCTGCTCGCGGATGCGGAGCAGGCCGTCGCCGATGTCGTCGCCAAGACGGCGGGACTGGCTGCGATGGTCGTTGTCGGCGCCCCGGTGCGCCATGCCGCGTGGCCGCCCGAGGCGGGCGGATTCTGGGCATCGTCCCCAAGACCTATCTCGCCGGCAACGGCGAATTCTACGAACCCCGTTGGTTTACATCTGCCCGCGTACTTCCCGAGACGGGCGTGCGCATCCGTTATGCCGGACAGGAGAACCTCCTGCTGAGTCCCCGCCAGCTCTTCCGCATCGGCGGCGCAACGGCGGCCATCGAGCTCTGCCAGGACCTCTGGGTGCCCGTGCCGCCCTGCTCGCAGGCAGCCCTCTCCGGCGCCCAGCTCATCCTGAACCTCTCCGCCAGCAACGACTACCTCTTCAAGCACGAATACCGCAAGAGCCTGGTCAGCGCGACTTCTTCGCGCCTGTATGCCGCCTATGTCTATGCCTCCTGCGCCGAAGGCGAATCCACCCAGGACCTCGTCTGGTCCGGCGCCTCACTGATTTGCGAGAACGGAAGCATCCTCGCCGAAGCGGAACGTTTCGCCCGGGGCAGCCGCTTCATCGCCGCCGACATCGACATCGAGCGCCTGGAGACGCTGCGCACCCAGGAGCATAGCTTCGGCTTCGAAGGGCCGGTGCCTCCCTACACCCTCCAGGATGCCGGAGAAGCCGCCCCGACGGATTTCGAGGCGTCGCTGCTCCGCCCTGTCGAGCCGCATCCCTTCGTCCCCCAGGGCAATCCGGCAGAACTGGACATGCGCTGCCGCGAGATCCTCGCCGCCCAGGTGGCGGGCCTGGTCACGCGCCTGGAGCACATCCGCTGCAGGAAAGCCGTCATCGGCGTGTCCGGCGGCCTGGATTCCACCCTCGCCCTGCTCGTGACGGCGCTCTCCTTCGACACGCTGGGAATCCCCCGCAACAATATCATCGGCGTCACGATGCCCGGCTTCGGCACCACGCACCGCACCTACGACAACTCCGTGGAGCTGATGCGCGGGCTGGGCATCACCGCCCGCGAGATTTCCATCGTCCCCGCCGTCCGGCAGCATTTCGCCGACATCGGCCAGGACGAATCGGTCCATGACCTTACCTACGAAAACAGCCAGGCGCGCGAGCGCACGCAACTGCTCATGGACATCGCCGGCCAGGAAGGCGGCATCGTCATCGGCACGGGCGACCTCTCCGAACTGGCCCTCGGCTGGTGCACCTACAATGGCGACCACATGTCCATGTACGGCGTCAACGCCAGTGTGCCCAAAACGCTGGTACGCACCCTGGTGCGCTGGGCGGCGGACAACAAGTTCGGCGCCTCCGGCGACATCCACCGCACCTTGCTGGACATCGTGGACACCCCCATCAGCCCCGAACTCCTTCCCGCCGACCAGGACGGCAAGATCGCCCAGAAGACCGAAGATACCGTGGGCCCCTACGAACTGCACGATTTCTTCCTCTACCACTTCTTCCGGAGCGGTGCAGGCCCCGACAAACTGTTCTTCCTCGCCCGCAAGGCTTTCGCGGGAGTTTATGACGAACAAACCCTGCGCAAGTGGCTGGAGACCTTCCTGAAGCGTTTCTTCCAGCAGCAGTTCAAGCGGAGTTGCCTTCCGGACGGGCCGAAAGTGGGATCCGTGTCCCTCTCGCCGCGCGGCGACTGGCGCATGCCCTCCGACCTGGAGACCTGGTGGCCGCTCAGCCACTGAACCCATCCTGTCATTCTGAGCAAAGCGAAGAATCTGCATCCATGTTCGAAAAGCTGATTTCCATTCTCAACAATATCATCTGGAGCCCCGCCCTGGTCGTACTGCTGGTGGGAGCGGCACTGTACTTCTCCATCCGCACCCGTTTCGTGCAGGTGCGCCGTTTCGGGCTGATGATCCGATCGCTGTTCGCCCCGGCGGAAAGGTCCGGAGACGGCAGCAAACACGGCGTATCTTCCTTTGAAGCATTCTGCATGGCCCTGTCAGGCCGCGTGGGCACCGGCAATATCGTCGGCGTGGCCACGGCCATCGCCCTGGGCGGCCCCGGTGCCATCTTCTGGATGTGGATCATCGCCTTCTTCGGCGCATCGACAGCCTTCGTCGAGTCCACCCTCGCGCAGAAATATAAGTTCCATCATGCCACAGGCTTCCGCGGAGGCCCCGCCTCTTATATCGAGAAGGGCCTGGGCGTCCGCTGGCTGGGCGTTCTCTTCTCCGTGCTGATCCTGATCGGCTACGGAACCTTCCTGCCCACCGTGCAGGCCAACAGCATGGCAGAAGCGCTGAACAATTCCTTCCGGCTGCCGCCCCTGGTCTCCGGACTGGCACTCGCCTTCCTGCTGGGGCTCGTGATCATCGGCGGCGTCAAGAACATCGCCCGCGTGGCCTCGATCGTGACGCCGTTCATGGCCCTGGGCTACTTCGTCATCACGTTCGTGGTCATCGCTCATCACCTGGATGCCCTGCCGGGCGTGTTCAGGCTCATTATCACCAACGCCTTCGGCATCCATCCCCTGGCAGGCGGCATCCTCGGCTCCACCATCATGATGGGCGTCAAGCGCGGCATCTTCTCCAACGAAGCCGGCGAAGGCGGCGGTGCCATCGTATCCGCGGCCGCCGCCGTCTCACACCCCGCCAAGCAGGGACTGGCACAGGCCTTCTCGGTCTATGTGGACACCTTGATCATCTGCACCGCCACGGCCTTGATGATCCTCTGCTCGGGCTGTTACAACGTCTTTGACGCCAGGACAGGCGAAATGCTGGTAGCCAACGCCCCGCAGCTGGGCGAAAACTATGTGGGATTCACGCAGGCGGCCGTGGACTCCGTGTTTGCAGGTTTCGGCGGCACCTTCGTGAGTATCGCCCTGGTGTTCTTCGTCTTCACGTCCCTGATGGCCTACTATTTCTATGGCGAGTCCAGCATCATGCAGATCTTCGACGGACGTCCCGGCAAGCGGAAAGCCGAACGGTACTGCATCTGGATCTTCCGCTTCACGCTGCTGGGCATGGTCGTTTTCGGCGCCATGCACGAAGCGGGCATCATCTGGCAGCTCGGCGACGTGGGCGTGGGCCTCACGGCCTGGATCAACGTCATCGTGCTGCTGATCCTCTGTCCGCAGGCCATCCAGGCCCTGCAGGAATTAGAATCCTCCCTCTCCAAAAAAAACAGGAAATGACGCTGCAACCCTACCACCACGAAGTCAAATACTACGAGTGCGACCGCATGGGCATCACGCACCACTCCAATTACATCCGCATCATGGAAGAGGCCCGCATCGACTGGATGGACCAGCTGGGCTACGGTTTCGAGCGGATGGAGGCCGAGGGGATCGTCTCCCCCGTCGTGTCGCTGAGCTGCAGCTACAAGCACGCCACCACCTTCAAGGACGACATCGAAGTCTGCGTCAAGGTGACCGGGATGAGCGAACTCAAGATCGACTTCGCCTACACGATGCGCGTCGGCGGCGTGCTGGCCGCCACCGCGACCAGCACGCACTGTTTCCTGGAGGCGGGCCGTCCCGTCGTGCTCAGGGACCGCTTCCCGCAGCTGTATGATGCCATCCTGAAAAGCCTGGAAGCCTGATGTCCCGGAGGATCTCGCCCTTCACCTGCACAACTGACACGGCCGCATTGGAGAGGGCAAAGGACAGGGAAAGATTATCCTTCCCAGAAAAACGCCTCCGGCAGGGGGTGGCAGTTGTAGCGCGAGGCCATGGCTTCGCCGTAGGCGCCGGCGGAGCGGATGGCCACCAGGTCGCCCCGGCGGCACTTGTCCATTGAAAACTCCTTGATGAAGACGTCCGAGCTCTCGCATACCGGTCCCACCACGTCATAGACCTCCTCAGGCTCGTCCGAAGTGAGGTTTTCCACCCGGTGGTAGGCCCGGTACATCGCCGGCCGGACCAGTTCGGTCATGCTGCCATCAATGATGGCGAACTGCTTGTGCGTGCCTTGCTTGACATACAGCACGCGGGCGATCAGCGAGCCGCAGGGCGCCACGATGCTGCGCCCCGGCTCGAAGTGTACGATCGTCCCCTGCGGGAGTTTCAGATGCCGGCGGAATGTGTCGAACCAGGCATCGAAATCGGCGATCGGCAGGTGGTTGGGATGCTGGTAGTTGATGCCCAGGCCGCCCCCCACGTTGATGTCACCCACGGGACGGCCGCCGCGCTGCAGGCGCACGACCAGCTCGTTGATGCGGTTGCACAGGGCCGTGAAGTCGCTCATGTCCAAAATCTGCGAACCGATATGGAAATGCAGGCCGACATAATGCACGTGCGGCAGGCGCAGCGCCAGGTCCATCACCGCGTCCAGCTGCTCGTAATTGATGCCGAATTTGTTCTCCGCCAGGCCGGTGGTGATGCCGGCATGCGTGTGCGCCCCGATGTCCGGATTGATGCGCAGGGCCACGGGGGCCACTTTCCCCGCCTCCCCCGCCAGGGCGTCGATAACCTCGAGTTCGGCGGCGGACTCCACGTTGAAACGGGAGATGCCGGCCTCCAGCGCCAAGCGGATCTCCGCATCGCTCTTGCCCACTCCGGCGAAGACGATGCCGTCAGGGGAGAATCCGGCGGCAAGCGCCGCCTGGATCTCGCCGCCGCTCACACAGTCGGCGCCGAAGCCCCGCGCGGCGATCTCGGCGAGGATGCGCGGATTGCAGTTCGCCTTGACCGCATAATGCACCCGAAAGTCAGGATTGCGGTCCAGCCGGGCACGCACGACATCCAGCGTACGGCGCAGCAGGGGCAGGTCGTAGAAGTAGAACGGCGTCCGCAGACCCGCGAATTGCTCTACTGGGAAATCGCCTTTCAGCATTACTCGAACAGGCATTTGCTCAAGGAGCGCAGGGCGCGCGCCTTGTCCTCCCCGCGCACGAGGAAGGAAATGTTGTAATTGCTTCCGCCATAAGAGATCATCCGCACGGGGATGTCTTTCATCGCCTCCATGGCGCGGGACTCGAAGCCCACGTTCTCCCAGTCCATGTCGCCCACCACGCAGATGATGCACATGTCCAGGTCCACCCCCACGGTGCCATACTTCTTGAGGTCGTGCACGATCTCGCCCAGGTGGCGCGTGTTGTCGATCGACATCGACACGCCCACCTCGGAGGTGCAGATCATGTCGATGGAAGTCTGCCAGCTCTCGAAAATCTCGAAGACCTTGCGCAGGAAACCGTGCGCGAGGAGCATACGGGAAGACTTGATGCGGATGGCCGTAATATTATCCTTGGCGGCAATGGCCTTGATGGTGCCGGCCTCGGGAACATTGTCAATCAGGGTGCCCGGCGCCTCCGGCTCCATCGTGTTGAGCAGCAGCACCGGTATGCCGGCGAATTTGGCCGGCTGGATACAGGTCGGATGCAGGATCTTGGCCCCGAAATAGCCCAGCTCGGCGGCCTCCTCGAAGTGGAGGTGGCGCACGGCGGCGGTGTGGTCCACGAAACGGGGATCGTTGTTGTGCATGCCGTCGATGTCGGTCCAGATCTGGATCTCCTCGGCCCCGACGGCCGCACCGATCAGCGACGCCGTGTAGTCGGAGCCGCCACGTTGCAGATTGTCGATCTCGTCGTGCATATTGCGGCAGATGAAACCCTGCGTGAGATAGAGCGGGGCCTTGGGGTATTTCGCCAGCAGGGCCGTGAGCTTCTCGCGGATATAGTCCGTGTCCGGCTCCCCCTGCACGTCGATCTTCATGAAGTCGAGGGCCGGCAGCAGCTGTACCGCCACCCCCTTCTCCTGAAGATAGGAAGTCATCAGGTGCGTGGACAGGAGCTCGCCCTGTCCGATGATGATCTTGGACTCCACCTGCGTGAAGAGTTTCTTGGTGAAGGTCCTGATATAGTCGAAGACGCCGTCGGCATACTGCTGCGCCTTGTCGCGCGCTTCAGCGGTGCCGTACAATTCGCCGATGACGCCGCGGTACTTGGCGGCGAGGCGGTCAATGGTCTCGCGCGCGCCTTCCAGGTTGCGGTTGAACAGGTAGTCGGAGATCTCCACGAGGGAGTTGGTCGTACCGGACATGGCCGACAGGACGACAAAATTGCGGCCGCCGCGGGACACCAGGTCCGCGACGTGCTGGATGCGTTGTGCAGACCCAACCGACGTGCCGCCGAATTTCATTATTTTCATATTCTTTCGCAATTTTATCTAAACTAACGGTTCTGGTATTTCTCCAGCATGGGCTTCAGGATGGCGGTCAGCTGGTCGTTCTCAATCAGGAAGCCGTCGTGGCCGAATGCGGAGCTGATCTCCCGGTAGGCTGCCGTCTTGAGGGCGGCGACCGTGGCCCGGCCGTGGCTGGGCGGGAAGAGCACGTCACTGTCGATGCTGATCATCATGCAGTTGGCCTGGATACGGGCGAGCGCAGCCTCCACGCCTCCGCGGCCCCGGCCCACGTTCATGCTGTCCAGGGCATAGGTCAGATACCAATAGCTATAGGCGTCGAACTCGCGCCGCAGCAGCTTCAGTCCCTGGTATCGCTGATACGAGCCCGCCCGGTCGGCGAAAAGCGTATCCTCCTCCGGCTCCGCCTGGGTGAGGTTGTAGCCCGCATACGTACGGTAGGAAATCAAGGCGATCGAACGGGCGCAGGCCAGTCCGGCGCTGCCGCCCTTCAGATCCTTCGCCTCGCGGAAAGTCGGATCCGCCTCGAGCGCCATGCGCTGCGATTCGTTGAAGGCCGTCATGAACGGGGGCACGCGCGTGGCCGTGGCCAGGAACACCACGTCCCGCACCACCTCCGGCTCCATGATCACCCATTCCAGGGCCTGGAAGCCGCCGATCGACGGCCCCAGCATCAGGTCGATATGCCGGATGCCCAGATGCCGGCGCACCAGGATGTTGGCATTGACGATATCGCGCACGGTCGTGCGCGGAAAATCGAACAGATACGGCCGTCCGGTCTTCGGATCGACCGACGCCGGCCCCGTCTCCCCATAAGGCGAGCAGAGCATCGACGAACACACGATGAAATAACGGTCCGGATCGAAGAGCTTTCCCTTCCCCACCAGCTGCGGCCACCAGTCCTCCGGGTTGGAATTGCCGGTCAGCGCGTGGCAGATCCACACGACCGTATCGCCCGGCCGGTAGTCCCGGTCCGAGGTATGATACACCAGCTCCAGGTGGTCCAGAAAACCTCCTGCCTCAAACTGGAAAGGTCTGTCTACGACAAGTTTGTTGTATCTCATCTCTACTTTTCCTTCGGGTGATCCCGTTCAAACTCGGCCATCCGTTCCTCCAGCACCGGGTAGAGCTCCTCCCGCATCCGGCTGGTACAGCCGCGCACGCCCTGGCGGTGGCTGCCCGTCGTGGAGAGGGAAATGCTGCTGACGCCGTAGTGCATCAGCTCCACCACGAGCCGGTCCCCGGTCAGGCCCTCATAGCCGAGGGTAAAGAAGAAGCCGTCCCCCACCTCACGCGTCACGTCGCGGTCATAGACCACCGTGAAACCGTGCCGGCGGAAGATTTCCTTCATCCGCTCCGCCCGACGGGCATATTCGCGGGTATCCTCCACGAAGTCGATCTTGCCCTCGCAGGAGAGACGGAGCATCTCGGCATAGCCGTACTGCGTGGTGGCCGTGCAGCCGCTCGTGATCATGTAGAGGATGGAAGCGGTGAGCGTGACGCCGAACACGCCGGCGTCCTGGTAGCGCTGCGCCAGGGCCGGATACTGCCGCTCGTAAAGCCTGTCTCCGATGCAGCAGAGCGCGATGCGCTGGCCGGCGTAGCTGAAGATCTTGGAGGCCGAGAGCATCAGGATGTAATTGTCCGTGTAGCGGGCCACGGTGGGCAGGAAGGGGGCCTCGTAGGGATGTCCCAGCTCCCGGCGGTAATCCATGCAGAAATACGCCAGATCCTCCATCACCACGACGTCCCACTTCGTGGCCAGCTCGCCGATCACCTGCAATTCTTCCTCCTCCAGGCAGATCCATGCGGGATTGTTGGGGTTGGAATAGACGATGGCGGCAATGTCTCCGGCCGCAAGTTCCTGCTCCAGGCGCTCGCGGAGCGGAGCGGCGCCGCGCCAGGCATAGATGTCGAATTCGCGCCAGCCGATCCCGAGTACGCGCAACTGCGACTTCTGGATCGGGAAGCCCGGATCGATGAAGAGGACCTTGTCCTTGCCGGGAATGCGCTGCGTGCAGGCGATGAACGAGCCGAAAGAGGCCGCCACGGAGCCTGTCGTGGGCACGCAGCCGCGCGGACGGATGTCGATGTCAATAAAGGCCTTGACAAAGGCGGAAGCGGCCTCCTTGAGCTCCGGCACGCCCGCGGCGGCAGGATACTGCGATCCGATGCCGCTGTCGAGCGCCCGTTTTTCGGCCTCCACGCCATAGCGGTTGACAGGCAGACCGGGAGATCCCTGGTCCATCCGGATGAAAGGGATCCCCGTCTTCTGTTCGAGGTACTGCGCCGCCAGGAGAATCTCTCCGATCGTGGCGGTGGACAGCTCGGCTATGTTGTTGACGCGGCAGGCCTCGGAGACCAGCGCTTCGCTGAATATCTTCATGTTCAGATCTTATGGCACCAGCGGTGGACGTCTTCGATCTCACCGAACTGGACGCCGGTAATACGCTTGTAGAGTTTTGTACAGACCGGTCCCACGGCCCCGTCTTCCTCAAAGCGGAAGCTGCGGGACACCGTCGGCTCCGCGAGTACGGGCTTCATGTCGATGTGGGACATCGGCGTGATGACGACAGCCGTGCCGCAACCGGCCGCTTCTTCGAACTCGTCGAGCTCGTCCAGCGGGATGGGACGCTTCTCGACCTTCATGCCGAAGTCGGCGGCGCATTCCTGCAGCGTGAGGTTGGTGATCGAAGGCAAAACACTGTCCGAAAGAGGGGTAACGTACGTATTCCCATCCCGGATTCCAAAAAAGTTGGAAGAGCCGAACTCGTCCACGTACTGACGGGTCGCGGAATTGAGGTAGAGCAGCTCCGCATAGCCCTGCTCATGGGCGATCTTGTACGGCACGAAGGTGCCGGCGTAGTTGGCGCTGAGCTTGTAGGAACCCGTTCCCTTCGGCGCGGCGCGGTCGAAGTCGCCGGGAATCACGGCGGCGGCGGAGCGCAGGTGGGCGCCATAATAGGAGCCGGCCGGCGCGCACATCACGGCGAGCGTCACCTCAGGATACGGCACCAGCTGCATCTGCGGATGCGGGGCGAAGAGCAGCGGACGCAGGTACAGCGAGGCCTGGTGTCCATACGGGGGCAGGAACTCCAGGTTGTTCCTGACACACAGCTCGCACATCTTGATGAACATCTCTTCAGAGGGCTCCGGAAGGCCCAGGAAACGGGCGGAACGGGCCATGCGGGCGGCGTTCTTCTCGGGCCGGAACATGACGATGCCTCCATCCTTCTGGCGGAATGCCTTCAGGCCTTCGAAGCAGGAGATGGCGTAGTGCAATCCCTGCGTGAAGGGGTCGATGGTGAAGGAGAAAGTTTCGGTGGTCTGGATGTCAGACCAGGCTCCGTCCCGGTAATGAGCCAGGACAACGGTGCGTGTACGATAGGCGTCGAAGCCTAATGAATCCCAATCTATCTGTGCCATAACTTTAGCTTATATTACCCGATTTTAGATGTGTTCTGCCACCCAGTCTCCCACCTCCGAGGTGAAAAAAACATGTCCGGAAGCGGCCAAATCTTCAGTGACAATATTATTTTCTATACTGGCAGTCACCGCATTACGAATTGCCCGTCCTTCTGCCATCAGACCGAAGGCATATTCGAACATCATCGCGGCTGAAAGGATGGCCGCGAGGGGGTTCGCGATGTTCTTTCCGGCCGCCTGCGGCCAGGATCCGTGAATCGGCTCGTAAACCCCGGTCTTCTCGCCGACGGAAGCGGAGGCGAGCAGGCCCATCGAGCCGGAGACCACGCTGGCTTCGTCCGTGAGGATGTCGCCGAAGGTGTTCTCCGTCACGATGACATCAAAGAACTTCGGGCCCGTGATCAGTTTCATGGCAGCGTTGTCCACATACATGTAGTCCGTCTCGACTTCCGGATAGGACGGCGCCATCTCCTGGGCGATCTGGCGCCACAGGCGGGAGGATTCGAGGACGTTCGCCTTGTCCACCACGGTGAGGTGTTTGCGGCGGCGCATGGCATATTCGAAAGCCTGCCGGAGGATGCGCTCGATTTCGAAGCGGTGGTAGATGTTGGTGTCATAGGCGGTATCTCCACCGTCCAGTCTCCCCTTCTCGCCGAAATACATGCCGCCGGTGAGCTCGCGGAGCACGAGGAAGTCGGCCCCGTCCACCAGAGCCTCCTTGAGCGGGGATTTGTGCACCAGGGACTTGAAGGTCTCCACCGGACGCAGGTTGGCGTACAGGCCCAGCTGCTTGCGCATGGCCAGCAGACCCTGCTCCGGACGGACCTTGGCGGTCGGATCGTTGTCGTATTTGGGATCGCCCACGGCGCCGAACAGCACGGCGTCCGCCTTCAGGCAGGTCCGGTAGGTGACGTCCGGGAAGGCGTCGCCGAAACGGTCGATGGCGCATGCGCCGACATAGGCGAATTGGTAGGACACCTCGTGTCCGAACCTGCGGCAGACGGCATTCACGCTTTTGACCGCCTGGTCGATGACCTCGGGGCCGATGCCGTCCCCGGGCAGAAGGGCAATGTTCAGTTTCATTTGAGTTGGTTCAGATCCATGTTTTCGATGATATTGAGCATCTTGACCGTGGCCTTGATGGCGGCTTCCGTCTGATCGGAGTCGATGCCGCGGGTCTTGAACTCATAGTCGCCGTTCTTCCAGGAAATGCTGGCGGACACGAGGGCGTCCGTCTTGCCTCCCGGCGGGATGGTGACCTGATAGTCGGTGAGCACGGGATGCTTCTTGCCGAGCTTCTCGTAGATGATCCAGAGCGCCTTCATGAAGGCGTCGTACTGGCCGTCGCCGGGCGCGGCGGCCTCATATTCCTCCCCGTGGATGCTGACCTTGACAATGGCCACCGGACGCATGCCGCGGGCCAGCTGCAGGGAATAATTGACGATATGGATGTTGTCCTGGGTGGCGGCGTTCGTCGTCTTGAGGACGTCCGCCACGATGAACGGGAGGTCCTCCGGGGCCAGGGTCTCTTTCTTGTCGCCCAGCTCCACGACGCGCTGCGTCACGAGTCTGACCTGGTCGGGCGTAAGGCGGATGCCGAGCTTGTCGAGGTTCTTGATGATGTTGGCCTTGCCGCTCATCTTGCCGAGCGCGTAACTGCGTTCGCGTCCGAAGCGCTGCGGCAGCAGCGGGTTGGCATAGAGATTGGCCTTGTTGTCGCCGTCGGCGTGCACGCCGCTGCTCTGCGTAAAGACATTCTCCCCCACCACCGGCTGGTTGCCCGGGATACGGATGCCAGAGATGCTCTCCACGTATTTGCAGACATGCGTCAGGCTGCCCTCTTCCACGGCCACGGAGCAGCCGAGCTGGTCCCTGAGCGCCGCCACGACGCTCGCGACGGGGGCATTGCCGCTGCGCTCGCCCAGGCCGTTGACAGTCACGTGGACGCCGCTGACGCCGGCGCGGACTGCCGCCAGGCTGTTGGCGACCGCGAGGCCGTAGTCGTCATGGGCATGGAAATCGAAGGACAACTGCGGGAAGCGTTCGCACATGCGGCCGACATACTCCTCGACCTGCCAGGGATTGAGTACGCCCAACGTGTCGGGCAGCATCACCCGCCGGATGGGCTGGAAGCGCAGTTTGTCCAGCAAGCCGAACACGTAGTCGGGCGAATCGGCCATGCCGTTGGACCAGTCTTCGAGGTAAAGATTGACCGAGAGGCCGCGCACGCCGGCATGACCGATCACGCGGATAATATCCTCGGCGTGCCGGTCCGGGGTCTTTTTCAATTGCTTTTCGAGATGACGCAGCGAGCCCTTGGCGAGGATATTGACCACCTTGCCGCCGGCATCGGCGATCCAGTCCACGGACACGCCGTCATCGACAAAGCCCAGGGCCTCCACGCGGTCCAGGCAGCCGGCGCCTGCCGCCCAGGCGCAGATGCGCCGGAAGGCCTCGCTCTCCCCAGCCGAAACGCGGGCGGACGCCACTTCCACACGATCGACCTTCAGCTCCTCGAGCAGGAGCTGGGCAATGGCCAGCTTCTCGTTGGCATTGAACGAGACGCCGGCGGTCTGCTCGCCGTCGCGCAGGGTGGTGTCGAGGATCTCGACGCTAGTTTCTTTTAGACTCAAAATCTTCTATTTTGTCTTTCTGCTCAAGGAGATAGTCGATATCATCCAAAGCATGGGTCAAACAATATTTCTTGTAGGCGTTGAGCTCGAAGCGCTCGCTGCGACCCGTGGCCAGGTTGGTCACAGTCTGGGCCGGGACATCCACACGCACCTTCGTGCCGGGATCCGCGGCGATGCTCCCGAACAGCTCCGCGAGGAAAGCCTCGGACACCACCACCGGCAGGACGAAGTTGTTGAGCTCGTTGTTCTTGTGGATGTCGGCGAAGAAACTGGAGATCACCACGCGGAAGCCGTAGCCGGCGATGGCCCAGGCGGCGTGCTCGCGGCTCGAGCCGGAACCGAAGTTCTTGCCTGCCACGAGGATGCATCCGCCGTAGCGCGGGTCGTTCAGCACGAAGCCGGACTTGGGCGTACCGTCGGCGTTGTAGCGCCAGTCCCGGAAGAGGTTGTCGCCGAAGAACTTCTCTTCGCGCGTGGTGGCTTTCAGGAAGCGGGCCGGAATGATCTGGTCCGTGTCCACGTTCTCAAGCGGAAGGGGCACGCAGGTGCTCTCGATGATGTCGAATTTCTGTTTCATAACAAAGTGCGTGGATCGGTAACAAAACCCGTCACGGCTGCGGCCGCCGCGGTCAGCGGGCTGGCGAGCAGCGTACGGGAACCCGGGCCCTGACGACCCTCGAAATTACGGTTGCTGGTGCTGACGGCATACTTTCCGGCGGGAATCTTGTCATCGTTCATCGCCAGGCAGGCCGAACAGCCGGGCTGCCGGACCTCGAAGCCCGCCTCGGCGAGCACGCGGTCCAGGCCTTCTTCTTCAATCTGGCGCTTCACGGCCCAGGAGCCGGGCACCAGCCAGGCGGTCAGTCCGTCGGCCTTGCGGCGCCCCTTCACCAGCGAAGCGAAGGCGCGGAAATCCTCGATGCGACCGTTGGTGCAGGCGCCGAGGAAAACATAATCGACCGGATGTCCGATCAGTTTCTGTCCAGTCTGAAATCCCATATAATCCAACGCCTTGGGCGCGGCATCCAAAGGAATGCTTCCATCCACGGGCATCCCCATGCCGGGGTTGGTCCCGTAGGTGATCATCGGCCGGATGTCCGCCGCATCGAAGACCAGCTCCCGGTCGAAAACCGCGTCTTCGCCGCTGCGCAGCGTCTTCCACCAGGCTACGGCCTTGTCCCAGGCTTCCCCCTTCGGCGCGTACTCGCGACCCTTGAGGTAGGCGAAGGTCGTCTCGTCCGGGGCGACGAAACCGCCGCGCGCACCCATCTCGATGGAGAGATTGCAGAGCGTCAGGCGCCCCTCCATGGAGAGGGAACGGACGGCGCTGCCGCGGTACTCGACAAAATAGCCGGTGGCGCCACTCGTGGTGAGTTTCATCATCAGATAGAGCGCCACATCCTTGGCGGTCACGCCCTTCCCGAGTTCACCTTCGATGCGGATGCTCATCGACTTGGGTTTCTGCTGCAGGATGCACTGCGAAGCCATCACCATCTCCACCTCGCTCGTACCGATGCCGAAGGCGACGGCGCCCATGGCCCCGTGGGTGGAAGTGTGCGAGTCTCCGCACACGATGGTCATGCCCGGCAGCGACAGTCCCTTCTCCGGTCCCACCACGTGGATGATTCCGTTGTCCGGACTCATCATCCCGTAGTGCGTGAGGCCGAATTCGGCGGCGTTGCGCGCCAGCGCATCCACCTGGGCCTTGGAAACGGGATCCGCAATCGGCTTATCCTGGTCGTGGGTCGGGGTGTTGTGGTCCGGCATGCAGAAAATCCGCTGCGGCCGCAGGCACTTGATTCCGCGGGCGCGCAGGCCGTCAAAAGCCTGCGGACTCGTGACCTCATGGCAGTAGAGCCGGTCGATATAGAGCTGGGTCGGCCCGTCCTCGATGAGCGAGACCACGTGCGCATCCCAGATTTTGTCGAAAAGCGTATTCATGGATCTTATTGCTGGAATTTGTTGATACAGTCGATGTAGGCCTCCACGGAACCGGTCACGATGTCCGTGTTGGCGCCGAAGCCGTAATAGACATGTCCGTCATGTTCCACCTGCATATGCACCTTCGCCACGTCGTCCGAGCCCTTGGTGATGTTCTGGATGGTGAATTCCTTGATCACCAACTGGCGATGGATGATGGTCTTGAGCGCATTGATGGCGGCATCGACAGGGCCGTTGCCGTGGGCCGCACCCTCGAATTTCTCGCCGGCGATGTCCAGGCCGATGCTGGCGACGGGCTTCAGCCCCTTGCCGCTCGTGACCTGGAGGTAATCCAGCTTGATGTGGGCCACGGCCGCGCGCTCGGCGCCGGCCAGGACCAGCAGGTCTTCGTCGCCCACCTGCTTCTTCTTGTCGGCCAGCTTGAGGAATTCCTGGTAGAAGGCATCCAGTTTCTCATCGTCAAGCTTGATGCCCAGGGTCTCCAGGCGATAACGCAGGGCGGCATGGCCGCTGCGGGCCGTCAGCACGATGTTGTTGTCATCCAGGCCGATGTCCTTGGGGTCGATGATCTCATAGGTACTGGCCTCTTTCAGCACGCCGTCCTGGTGGATACCGGACGAGTGGGCGAAGGCGTTGCGGCCCACGATGGCCTTGTTGGCCTGCACGGGCATGTTCATCAGGCTCGACACCATCCGGCTGACCGGATAGATGCGCGTGGTGTTGATGTTGGTCTGCAAGGGGATGTCGGAGTGGCTCTTCAGGATCATGGCAATCTCCTCGAGCGCCGTGTTGCCCGCACGCTCTCCCACGCCGTTGATCGTCACTTCGCACTGGCGGGCGCCGTTCAGCAGTCCGGACATCGTATTGGCCGTGGCCATGCCCAGGTCGTTGTGGCAGTGGGTGGAGAGGATGGCCTTGTCAAGGCCGTCCACATGCTCCGCCAGATACTTGATCTTGGCGCCGTACTCCGCCGGCAGGCAATAACCGGTGGTATCCGGGATATTGACCACCGTGGCGCCGGCCTTGATCACCGCCTCGACCACCTGCGCGAGGAACTCGTTGTCCGTGCGTCCGGCGTCTTCGGCGTAGAACTCCACGTCGTCAACGAACTGCCGGGCGTACTTGACGGCGCGCACGGCCCGCTCCAGGATCTCCTCGCGCGTGGAGTTGAACTTGTAGCGGATATGCGAGTCGGAAGTACCGATGCCCGTGTGGATGCGCTTGTGCTTGGCATACTTGAGCGCCTCCACGGCTGCGTCGATATCCTTCTGCACCGCCCGGGTAAGGGCGCAGACGGTGGGCCAGGTCACGGCCTTGGAAATCTCCACGACCGAGTTGAAGTCGCCGGGACTCGAGACCGGGAAGCCGGCCTCGATCACATCCACGCCGAGCTCCTCCAGCGCCTTCGCCACCTGGATTTTCTCCACGGTATTGAGCTGGCAGCCGGGCACCTGTTCACCGTCGCGCAGGGTGGTGTCGAAGATGTATATCCGGTTCTTGTCCATGGAATTACTTGTTTTCAGGACGCAGTTCGCGTACGGCGGCGCCCGTGCGCCAGAGCTCGCTCTCGCGCAGGGCCTTCAGCTCGCGCTCCAGGCCTTCGCGATAATCCGGCTTGGAGTTGGAGTCGATGGAACGCTGGGCCTCGCGGCCGCTGGCGACTTCGTTGTAGAGCTTCTCGAAAACAGGCTTGGTCGCATCGTGGAACGGACCCATCCAGTCGAGGGCGCCGCGCTGGGCGGTCGTCGAACAGTTGGCATACATCCAGTCCATGCCTTTCTCGGCAAAGAGCGGCATCAGGGACTGGGTCAGCTCCTCAACGGTCTCGTTGAAAGCCTCCGAGGGGGAATGGCCGTGCTCGCGGAGCACTTCGAACTGGGCGGACAGGATGCCCTGGATGGCACCCATGAGGGTTCCGCGCTCGCCGGTCAGGTCGGAATAGACCTCCCGCTTGAAGTCGGTCTCGAAGAGGTAGCCGGATCCGATGGCGATACCCAGCGCGAGGGTGCGCTCAAGGGCACGTCCGGTGGCATCCTGGTACACGGCGAAGGAGGAATTGATACCGCGGCCCTGCAGGAAAAGCCGGCGCACGGAGGTGCCGGATCCCTTCGGAGCCACCATGATCACGTCGACGTCCTTCGGAGGGATGATGCCGGTGCGGTCGTTGAAGGTGATGCCGAAGCCGTGGGAGAAGTAGAGCGCCTTGCCGGCGGACAGGTGCTTCTTGACGACGGGCCACTGCGCAATCTGCGCGGCGTCGGAGAGCAGGAATTCAATCACGGTCGCCTTCTCGCAGGCTTCCTCGATGCTGAAGAGGGTCTTGCCGGGCACCCAGCCGTCAGCGACAGCCTTGTCGAACGTCTTGCCGGCACGCTGGCCGACGATGACGTTGATGCCGTTGTCCTTGAGGTTGAGCGCCTGTCCGGGGCCCTGGATTCCATAGCCGATCACGGCCACGACTTCGTTCTTGAGGACTTCCCGGGCCTTCTCGACCGTAAATTCATCGCGGGTGACGACATTCTCGACCACGCCGCCGAAATTCATCTTTGCCATACTCTTTCTTGTTTTTATTGGTTTCTGTTTTGTAAATATTCTTCCATGATGCCGTGCTCCGCGGAACTGGTCGCGTTGTCCGGAAAATAAAAGGCGCGCACCACCTCCACCTTCTTCTCGATGAATCCGACCACCTGCTGCGCGGCGCGCTCGGTGGTGATGGCCCGGAAGGTGAAGTGATGGATGCCCGGGAATTCGGACGGGAACACCGTCAGACTCTCGATATTGATGCCGCGGCGGGTGAAAATGTTGGAAATCGAGCTCAACAGACCCACCTGGTTTTCGGAATACACCGAAATGATATACATGCTGCTATTCTCCATCGCGATACCATTCATCTTTGTTCAACAGAATCTCGTCCAGCCGGCGTCCGCCGGGGACCATCGGATAGACCATGCCCTGCTCGCACACGTGTGCGTCGAGGATATAGGCCTCCTGCGCGTCCAACATCTCGCGTACCGCCGCATCCAGGTCTTTCCGGTCCTCCATGCAACGGTACCGGATGCCGTAGGCTTTCGCGATCAGCGAATAGTCGGGGTTCAGCATGCGTGTCTGCGAGTAGCGCTCGCCGAAGAAGAGCTCCTGCCACTGGCGGACATTGCCCAGCCAGTTGTTGTTCAGGAGGACGATCTTGACCGCCGTCCCCTCCTGCATGATGGTGCCGAGCTCCTGGATGGTCATCTGGATGCCGCCGTCACCCACGAAAAGGACGACCTGACGGTCCGGCGCACCGACCTTGGCGCCGATCGCGGCAGGCAGGCCGAAGCCCATCGTGCCGAGGCCGCCGGAAGAAATGAAACT
>CAJOMY010000015.1 GCA_905235775.1 uncultured Bacteroidales bacterium
GGTGGAACGGCCGTGACGACGTGGTCGTCAAGGCCCGCCGGGCGCAGGCGCTCGGGATGAAGGTGATGATCGACTTCCACTACAGCGACTCCTGGGCCGACCCCGGCAAGCAGACCGTGCCCGCCGCCTGGAAGGGAAAGAACGCGGCGGAAATGGCCGCGGCCGTGAAGGCGCACACGCAGGACGTCCTGCAGGCGCTCAAGGATGCGGGCGTGGACGTGGCCTGGGTGCAGGTGGGCAACGAAGTGACCAACGGAATGCTCTGGGACAGCGGCAAGGTGGCCGGCACGAACCCCGGCCAGTTTGTCAGCTATTTCCATGCGGGCTATGACGCCGTGAAGGCCGTGTACCCCCGGGCGCAGGTCATCCTGCATCTGGACAACGGCTGGAAGCTTGACACACTGAACTGGTTCCTCACGCTGATGAAGGGCAAGGGGCTGACCTACGACATCCTCGGCCTTTCGCTCTATCCGTCCTACTGGGAGAACGGCGCCTTCCCTGACTGGGAACCGAAGGTGCAGCAGTTCGTCTCCAACCTGGGCCCGCTGCACGACGCCTACGGAAAGCCTGTGATGCTGGTGGAATTCGGTATGCCCGCGAGCCGGCCCGACCAGGCGAAGGCCGCGCTGGAGTATCTTTTCGACAACACCCGGGACAAGGATTACTTCCTCGGGATCTTCTACTGGGAGCCGGAGGCGGAGCACGACCGCTGCGGCTATGACTATGGCGCTTTCTCCGGCGGCAAGCCGACGGCGGCGCTGGAGGCGTTCGGGGATTAGATTCTTCGCTGCGCTCAGAATGACAAAATACTGAATAACCGAGAAATGAAACGATTCGTTTATCTCCTGGCCCTCGGGCTGCTGACGCTCACCTCCTGCAAGCAGGCGGCCGACTATTCGCAGGTCCCGGAGGCCACCGGAAGCCAAATCGCGCGGGTGGAACCGCTGAGCTGGTGGACCGGCATGAACACCGGCTTGCAGCTGCTCGTCCAGGGCCCCGGCATCGGCGGGTGCGAGGTGGCCGTCGAGGGAACGGGCCTCGAAGTCAAGGGCGTTCACCGCGCCGATAGTCCGAACTTCCTCTTCGTGGACCTCGACGTCAAGGCTGCGGGAGAGTACAATCTCGTCTTCTCCCGGGACGGCGAAAGCTTCAAGTATCCCTACCTCATCCGGGAACGGGAACCCGGCAGCCGGGAGCGGAAGAGCTTCACCCCGGCGGACATGATTTACCTGATCATGCCGGACCGCTTTGCCTCGGCGACCGCCGACAACGACTGCGGCTGGCCGGGCGGAACCTATGACGACGGCTCGCTGCGCGCCTGGAGCGTGCCCGCGACGCCGGACCGGGTGGACCGAAGCGACGCCGTGAGCCGCCACGGCGGCGACATCCAGGGGATGACCGACCACCTGGACTACATCGCCGACCTGGGCGCCACCGCCATCTGGTGCACCCCGCTCCTGCTGGACAACCAGAGCCGCGAGTCCTACCACGGCTATGCCTGCTCGGACTACTACCACATCGATCCCCGCTTCGGCGACAACGCGCAATACAAGGCGTTTGTCGAGGCCGCGCATGCGAAGGGCATCAAAGTCATCATGGACATCGTCACCAACCATTGCGGCACCGCCCACTGGTGGATGGAGGAAGCCCCCTTCGCAGACTGGTACCACCCGGCGGAGCCCTATGTACAGATGAACGCCCTGTTCTCCGTCTATATGGACCCCAACGCCTCGGTGCGCGACCGGGAACGTCAGGAGAGCGGCTGGTTCGTGCCGTCCATGCCGGACATGAACCTCGACAACCCCTTCGTGCTGAAATATTTCCAGCAGTGGGCCGTGTGGTGGATCGAATACGCCGGCCTGGACGGCCTGCGTGTGGACACCTACCCCTACAACGAGCCGGAACCCATGTCGCTGTGGTGCAAGGCCGTCACGGATGAATACCCGGACATGAACATCGTCGGGGAGTGCTGGGACAGCAATATCCCGCAGGTAGCCTATTGGCAGAAGGACAACCCCAACCCGAACGGTTTCAACTCCAACCTGCCCTCCATCATGGACTTCCCCCTGGAAGGCGCCATCAAGTGCGCGCTGAGCGAGGACCATGTCAACTGGGACGAGGGCATGACCCGCGTCTATTCGGTGCTGGCCCAGGACTTCGCCTACCGGGACCTCAGTCACATGATGATCTTCTTCGCCAACCACGACCACGCCCGGACGGGTGACGTGCTCGGGCAAGATCCGGCCCGGATGAAACTGGCTCTCACGCTGCTCGCGACCCTGCGCGGCATCCCGCAGCTCTACTACGGCGACGAGATGATGTTCCTGGAGCGCAAGGACGTGCCCAGCCACGACGGCGCCAAACGCATCGACTTCCCGGGCGGCTGGGAGGGCGACCGGACCGACCTCTTCTCGGAAGCGGGCCGTCGCGGCGCCCCCGCCCTGTATGCGGACGCGGCGGAGCTGCATGACTACACCCGCACCCTCTTCCAGTGGCGCAAGGGCAACAAGGCCGTGCAGGAAGGCCGCACGCTGCACTTCCTCTCGCGCCACAACGAAGGCAGCCGCAACATCACCGACAACACCTACGCCTTCTTCCGCTACACCCCGGAAGACGCCGTATTCGTGTATATCAACAACACCGGCGAGGAACGCTCCCTCGACTGGCACCACTACCGCGAGTTCATCTCCGGTCCCGTGCAGGGCCGCGACGTGCTCACCGGAGAGCATACCGTCCTCCAGGACGGCGTGAAGATCGGCCCGAAGAGCGCCCTGATCGTTGAATTCAAAAGATAATCCCCGATATGAAAAAAAACATCCTTTTCCTGCTGGCGGCGCTGCTCTGCCTGTCCGCCTGCAAACAGCCCTCATCCCCCCAACACCCCGACTGGACCCGCAACACCGTGGTCTATGAGGTCAACATCCGACAGTTCTCCCCGGAAGGCAGCTTCAAGGGCGTCGAGGCCCAGCTGCCCCGGATCAAAGACCTCGGCGTGGATATCCTCTGGCTGATGCCGATGTACGAGATCGGACTGGTCGAGCGCAAGGGAAGCCTCGGCTCCTACTACGCCATCTCGGACTACACCAAGGTCAATCCGGAGTTCGGCACGATGCAGGACTTCGACGAACTGCTCGCCGCCGCCCACAAGGCGGGATTCAAGGTCATCCTCGACTGGGTGGCCAACCAGACCGCCCCCGACCACGTATGGATGGAGGGCAAGCCCGCAGACTTCTACGAGCGCGACTCGCTCGGCCGGGCCGTCTGGGAATACGACTGGACCGACACCCGCAGCCTCAACTACGAGAACGAGGCCGTCTGGGCCGCCCAGGACGAGTGCATGCGCTTCTGGCTGGAACGGGGCGTGGACGGCTTCCGCTGCGACGCCGCGGCCGAGATGCCCGCAAAGTTCTGGCAGGCCGTCCTGCCCGGCATCCGGCGGGACTATCCCGACGCCTACCTGCTGGCCGAAGCGGAGACCCCGGAGCTCGCCGAGCTCTTCGACGCCACGTATGCGTGGGAACTGCACCACCTGATGAATGACATCGCCCAGGGCAAGAAGAGCGCGAGCGACCTGCGCGCCTATCTGGACAAGGACGACGCCTGGATGGGACCGGACGGCTACCGCCTGATGTTCACGTCCAACCACGACGAGAATTCGTGGGCGGGCAGCGAATTCGAACGGATGGGCGACGCCGCCGAGGTGATGGAGGTGCTCTGCTTCACCCTGCCCAAGGGCCAGCCGCTTGTCTATACGGGACAGGAGATCGGACTCACCCGGCGCCTGGAGTTTTTCGAACGGGACCCCATCACCGACTGGAGTCCGAACGGCTACACCTCCTTCATCCGGGATCTGGTCGCCCTGCGCCACGCGCATCCCTGCCTTGCCGCCGGGAGCCAGGGCGCTCCCGCCATCTATATCGAGACGGCTCCGGATGGCGTACTGGCCTTCAGCCGCAGTGCCGGGGATGATTCCGTGACCGTCTGGGCCAACCTGACCGCGGATGCGGTCGAGGTGAACACCGGAGAAAAAACAGTCACCCTCGAACCGTGGGGCTGGATAATTTATTAACTTTACGTTCGCAATGCATATCAAGTACTTTTTCCCATTCCTGCTGGTCCTGCTTGCCGCCTGCACACGTCCCGCCGCCCGGCCGCAACCGCGGGCGGAACTCGCCTCGCCGGACGGGAAGCTCCGCATGGAATTCGCCCTGGATGACGCCGGGACGCCTTATTATTCCCTTTCGCGCGACAGCGTCGCCGTCCTGCTGCCGAGCCGCCTGGGTTTCGCGCTGCGCGGCACCGTGAAGGCCGAGCAACTGGCCGTGGACAACACCGGACGCGTCATCAAGAGCGACGCGGTCCCGGGCATCGCCTTCGACCGCGGGTTCGAACTCGCGGGCACGGAAACGGACGCCTTCGACGAAGTCTGGGAGCCGGTCTGGGGCGAAGAGGCACAGATCCGCAACCACTACAACGAGCTGCTGGTCCACCTCCGGCAGCCGGAGGGCGGACGCCTGCTGGACATCCGCTTCCGCCTGTTCGACGACGGGCTGGGCTTCCGTTACGAATTCCCCGCAGGGCAGAGCCTGGTGCATTTCGTGATCAAGGAGGAGTGTACGGAGTTCGCCTGCGCACAGGACAATGTCGCCTGGTGGATCCCCGGCGACTACGACACCCAGGAATATGAATACAACCGGACGCTGCTGTCCGAAGTCGCTGAGCATTTCCAGGACAAGATGCGCGGCAACAGCAGCCAGACCCCGTTCAGCACCTCCGGCGTGCAGACTTCCCTGCAGATGAAGACCCCGGAGGGGCTCTACGTCAACATCCACGAAGCCGCCCTGGTGGACTATCCCTGCATGCACCTGCTCGTGGACGGCGGCACGCATACGCTGCACGCCCATCTGACCCCGGACGCCGAGGGCTGGAAGGGCAACCTGACCGCTCCCTGCCAAACGCCCTGGCGCACCGTGCAGGTGGCCGCGTCCGCGACGGAGCAGCTCGCCTCGCGCCTGGTGCTCAACCTCAACGAGCCCTGTGCGCTGGACGACGTGAGCTGGATCCACCCGGTCAAGTACATGGGCGTGTGGTGGGAGATGATCGCGGGAGCGGGCTCCTGGGCCTACACCGACGCCGGCGGCATCCACCTGGACAGTTTCAACTACGCCGCCGCGAAGCCCAACGGACGCCACAGCGCGAACAACGCCCGCGTGCGGACCTATATCGACTTTGCGGCCGAGCACGGCTTCGACGCGCTGCTCGTGGAAGGCTGGAACATCGGCTGGGAGGAGTGGGCCAACTGCAACAAGGACTTCGTCTTCGACTTCCTGACCCCGTATCCCGACTTCGACATCGACGCGCTCAACGCCTACGCCCACCGGAAGGGCATCCGCCTGGTGATGCACCACGAGACTTCCTCCAGCATCCGCAACTACGAGCGCCACCTGGAGGCTGCCTATTCGCTGATGAACCGCTACGGCTACGACGCCGTCAAGTCCGGCTACGTGGGCGACATCCTTCCGCAGGGGCTGCACCACTACAGCCAGTGGATGGTGAACCACTACCTGTACTGCATCACCGAGGCCGCGAAGCACCACATCATGGTCAACGCCCACGAGGCGGTGCGCCCGACGGGCCTGTGCCGCACCTGGCCCAACCTGATCGGCAACGAATCCGCGATGGGCACGGAATACCAGGCCTTCGGCGGCATCACCCCGGGCCACACGGCCATTCTGCCTTTCACGCGCCTGAACGGCGGTCCGATGGACTACACGCCGGGCATCTTCGAGCAGAACCTGAAAGACTGGTGCGGAAACGATTCGTATGTCAATTCCACCATCTGCGGCCAGCTGGGCCTGTATGTGACGATGTACTCGCCGCTCCAGATGGCGGCGGACACCCCGGAGCACTACAGCCGCTTCATGGACGCCTTCCAGTTCATCAAGGACGTTGCCGTGGACTGGAGCGAGAGCCGTTACCTCTACGCCGAGCCGATGGAGTATATCGTCGCGGCGCGCAAGGCCAAAGGGAGCGGACAGTGGTTCTGCGGCGGCGTGACGGACGGACAGGAACGGCGCTTCGACGTGAAGCTGGACTTCCTGGAGCCGGGCACGTACGAGGCCACGCTCTACGCCGACGCCGCGGACGCGCACTATGCGACGCGCCCGCAGGCCTACATCGTGACCAGGCTGCAAGTCACGCCGGATGCCACGATTCCCGTCACGATGGCTCCGGGCGGCGGATTTGCCATCAGTTTCCGGAAACTATAGACCATGACTACGACATTCAAGATAAAGTATGAGACTGCGTGGGGCGAGAGCCTCGCGCTGGTCCTCCAGGACAAGAAATACCCCATGCAGTGGGGTGAAGGCGCGATTTGGAGCATCACCGTGAAAGACTGCCCCGCCGCGGCGCTCAAGGACTACACCTACGTGGTGATGCGTGACGGCCTGATCGTCCGCACGGAGTGGAGCCACCACAGCGCCAAATCCGCCCGCGAGATTGAAGATGCGTGGATCGACTGCCCGATCCCGGGCTGCCCCTTCCCGCGCAGACACCAGGCGGAGATGTTCGACCGGCCGGGATTCCGCGGAGCGGGCACCGCCATCCCGGTGTTCTCGCTGCGTACGGCGGACGACTTCGGCATCGGCGAGTTCCGCGACCTGCGGCCGATGGTGGACTGGGCCGCCGCCACGGGCCAGTGCATCCTGCAGCTGCTGCCCGTCAACGACACCACCCGCCAGGGCGGCTGGGCGGACTCCTATCCCTACAGCCCCGTGTCGACCTTCGCGCTGCACCCGCTCTACATCCACCTACAGGATCTCGGGATCAAGCCCGATGCCGCTTTCAAGCAGGATCAGGCGGAGCTGAACGCCCTGCCGGAGCTGGATTATCCGCGTGTGTTCAAGGCCAAGATGGCCTATATCCGGAGAGCTTTCGAAGCGCGCGGCGTCATGGACTGCGCCTCCGCCGCGTACAAGAAATTCGTCAAGGAGAACGCCTACTGGCTGGAAGAATATGCCGAATTCTGCGCCCGGCGCGACCGGCTGGAGCCGGAATACTACTGCTGGATGCAGTACCACCTGGACAAGCAGTTCGGCGAGGAAGTGGACTATGCGCGCGCCAAGGGCATTTCCCTCAAGGGCGACCTGCCCATCGGGGTGAGCGCCGACAGCGCCGAAGCCTACTGGCACCCGGAGCTCTTCAACCTCGACTCCTCGACGGGCGCCCCGCCCGACTTCTTCAGCACCGACGGGCAGAACTGGGGCTTCCCGACCTACAACTGGGAGGAGATGAGCAAGGACGACTTCGCCTGGTGGAAGGCGCGCCTCAGGAAGATGAGCCGCTACTTCGACGCCTTCCGCATCGACCACATCCTCGGATTCTTCCGCATCTGGGAAATTCCCAAAGAGTATTCCGGCGGCCTGCAGGGGCACTTCAACCCGGCGCTGCCCTATTCGTCCGAGGAAATCTACGCCATGCACCTGCCCATCGAGGGACTCTTCCACCCCGATCCGCGCCATCCGGGCATGTATCAGCCGCTGATTGCGCCCGCTTCCGCGGAGCTGCCGCAGTGGCAGCAGGAGCGCTTCGGCGCCCTGTACAACGATTTCTTCTACCACCGCCACGACGCGTTCTGGCAGCGCAACGCGGAGCGCAAGCTCCCCGAGCTGCTCGGCGCCACGGGGATGCTCGCCTGCGGGGAGGACCTGGGCATGGTGCCCGACTGCGTGCCCGGCGTGATGGATCACGAGCGTATCCTCTCACTGAAGATGCGCGGGATGGAGCAGGAGGGCGAATGGAAATATCTGTCCGTCTGCGCCACGTCAAGCCACGACATGGAGACCCTGCGCATGCAGTGCGACCACGACCCGGAGCCCTGGGAGGTGAAATACATGCTGGCCGAGTTCCTGAACTCGCCCTCGATGCTCGCCATCTTCCCGCTGCAGGACTGGCTGGCCCTGGACAAGGAGCTGCGCCGCAGGGACCGGAACGCCGAGCGCATCAACGAGCCCGCCGACTCGCACCACCACTGGCGCTTCCGCCTGCACGTCGATGTCCGCGAACTCCGGCACGCCAGGGAACTCAACGTCGCCGTCGAAGGCCTGATCAAGGACGGGGGCCGCAGGATATAGCATTCCAAATAAAATGTAGCATCGAAAGTTTCTTTGTTTTGAGAAAAATACTAACTTTGCAAGCTATTTTATGAAAATTATTTAATTTACCATAATCATGCAAAGCAAAGGTGCTATCAGATTCGTCACGATCTGCCTCCTGCTCGCCTGCTTCTGGCAGCTGTCCTTCACCGCGGTGACGGCCTTCCACAACAAGAAGGCCGAGCAGCGCGCCGAGCAGATTGCCCTCGCCAGCGACATCAACGCCATCGACGAGGCGGACCGTGCTTTCTATCTCGATTCCATCCGGAAGATCGAATCCCGCCGCTATACGGATTCCATTTCCGGCGAGAAGGTTTATTTGGGTTATACTTTCAAACAGGTACAGAACCAGGAGATCAACCTCGGCCTCGACCTCAAGGGCGGCATGAACGTCATGCTGCAGGTCCAGCTCGAGGATCTCGTGCGTGCGCTGTCCGGCGGCAACCAGACCCCTGAGTTCCAGCAGGCCATCGCGCAGGCCAAGAGCCGCAGCGTCAATTCGCAGTCCGACTTCATCACCCTGTTCGCCGAGGCCTTCAAGGAGGTCGCTCCGACCACCCGCCTCGCCCAGGTCTTCGGTACCTACGAGATGCGTGACCGCATCAAGCCCGAGTCCACCGACGACCAGGTCATCACCGTGATCCGGGAAGAGGCCGAGAGCGCCGTGTCGAACTCGTTCAACGTCCTGCGCAACCGTATCGACCGTTTCGGCGTCACGCAGCCGTCCATCCAGAAGATCGGCAACACCGGCCGCATCCTCGTGGAGCTTCCGGGCGTGAAGGAGCCGGAGCGTGTGCGCAAGCTGCTCCAGGGCACCGCCTCCCTCGAGTTCTGGCCCACTTTCACCTATGACGAGATGGCCTCCTACCTCGACGAGGCCAACACCCGCCTCGCGGAGATCCTCTCCGCCAGTGAGCCGGATGCTGCAGAAGCAGTCCCCGAAGAGGCCGTCGATGCCGTGTCCGCCGAGCTGCAGGCCCAAAGCGCCGCCGCCGAGGACGCCAGCCTCGCCGCCGCCCGCAAGGCCAACCCGCTCTACGCGGTGCTGAGCCCGTCCGGCATGCGCGGCAACGCCTGCATCGGCTTCGCCGCCGCTGCGGATACCGCCCAGATCAACAAATACCTCAACATGCCGGAGATCGAAGCCATCTTCCCGGCTGAGTTCCGCCCGATGTGGTCGGTCCAGCCGTCCTCCTACATGCAGAGCAACAACATTTATGAGCTCATCGCCATCAAGGCCACGTCCCGCGACGGCAAGGCCCCGCTCGACGGCGGCTCCGTGACCGACGCGCACGTCGACTACGACCAGCGCCGCGGCGGCAGCCCGGGCGTGAGCATGACGATGAACGCCGAAGGCGCCAACGTGTGGGCCCGCCTGACCAAGGAGAACATCGGCCGCCAGGTCGCCATCGTCCTCGACGGCACGGTGTATTCCTACCCGACCGTCCAGAGCGAGATCACCGGCGGTTCCTCCTCCATCACCGGCAACTTCACCATCGACGAGGCCACCGACCTGACCAACGTGCTCAAGTCCGGCAAGCTTCCCGCTCCGGCCACGATCGTGCAGGAGCAGGTCGTCGGTCCGTCCCTCGGCGCCGAGTCCATCCGCGCCGGTCTCCTCTCCTTCATCATCGCGTTCTGCCTCGTCCTGGTCTACATGCTGCTCTTCTACAAGGGCGCGGGCGTGGCCGCCGACATCGCGCTGCTGTCCAACGTGGTGCTCCTCTTCGGCACCCTGTCCGCCTTCGGCGCCGTGCTGACGCTGCCGGGTATCGCCGGTCTCGTCCTGACGCTGGGTATGGCCGTGGACGCCAACGTGATCATCTATGAGCGCGTGAAGGAAGAGCTCAAAGCCGGCAAGGGCCTGGGCAAGGCCGTCTCCGACGGCTACAAGAACGCCTACTCCGCCATCATCGACGGTCAGGTGACCACCCTCCTGACGGGTCTGGTGCTCTTCTTCTTCGGTTCCGGTCCGATCAAGGGCTTCGCCACCACGCTCATCATCGGTATCATCACCTCCGTGCTGACGTCCATCTTCATCACCCGCCTGATCTTCGACGACCGCATCCAGAAGGGCAAGAGCATCTCCTTCGAGAACAAGTGGTCCGCGAACTTCCTGAAGAATACGCACATCAACTTCCTGGACGGCCGCAAGTGGTCCTACATCCTCTCCGGCGCCCTCATCGTGATCGCACTCGGCTCGATGTTCATCAAGGGCTTCACCTATGGCGTCGACTTCACCGGCGGCCGCACCTACGTGGTCCGCTTCGACAAGCCGGTGACCGCCGAGGAGGTCCGTTCCGCCGTGAACCGGACGTTCAACCTCGCCGATCCCGAGTCCTCCGTCGAGGTCAAGCAGTTCGGCGGCGACAGCCAGATGAAGATCACGACCTCCTACAAGTTCAAGGACGAATCCTCCTCGGTCGACACCGAAATCGAAGGCATGCTCTACGAATCCCTGAAGGACTTCTACGTGGAGCCCGTGACTTACGAGAGCTTCACCTCCACGCTGGAGAACCCGAACGGTATCATCTCCTCCGACAAGGTGGGCGCCTCCATAGCCAATGACATCAAGCGCAACGCTGTCATCTCCATCATCCTCGCCCTGATCGTCATCTTCGCGTATATCGCGATGCGGTTCAAGGGTTGGAACTGGGGTCTCGGCGGCGTGGTCTCGCTGGCCCACACCGCGATCATCATCATCGGCTTCTTCTCCCTGTTCAGCGGCATCCTGCCGTTCAACCTGGACGTGGACCAGACCTTCATCGCGGCCATCCTGACGATCATCGGCTACGCCATCAACGACAACGTGGTGATCTTCGACCGTATCCGTGAGAACCTCGCGCTCCACCCGAGCGAAGACTTCAAGCAGACGGTCAACAAGTCCCTCAACGCGACCCTGACCCGTACGGTCAACACCTCGGTCTCCACGCTCCTGCCGATGCTCGCCATCGCGATCTTCGGCGGCGAGTCCATCCGCGGCCTGTCCGTCGCGCTCTGCCTCGGTGTGCTGATCGGCACCTACGCCTCCATCATGATCGGCACCCCGATCATGTACGACGCCGAAATGGCCGCCCGCAAGAAGGCCGCCGCCGCGAAGAAGAAGTAATTTTCGTCATTCCCGGCTTGACCGGGAATCCCAAAAGTTATCAACAATGAACCCCCGCCTTGCAGAAGGTCGGGGGTTTTTGTTTATATTTGTACAGTCATGTCCTTCGTACACCTGCACGTCCATACCCAATACTCCATCCTCGACGGGATGAGCGACATCGAGAAGCTCTTCCGCCGCGCGGAGGAGCTCGGGATGCCGGGCCTGGCCATCACCGACCACGGCAACATGTACGGTGTCAAGGACTTCTGCGACGTCGCGAAGAAGCACCCCGACGTGAAGCCCGTCCTGGGTTGCGAGATCTATGTGACGCAGCACTACGACCACCGCCTCAAGGACAACGAGCACAAGAAATACTACCACCTCATCCTCCTGGCCAGGAATTACACGGGCTACCGCAACCTCATGAAGATCGTGTCCACGGGGCACATCGAGGGCAACTACTACAAGCCCCGCGTGAGCCACGAAGTGCTGGAGCGCTACCATGAGGGACTGATCTGCTGCTCCGCCTGCATGGCCGGCGAAGTGCCCCACGGCATCCTCGCGGGCGATACGGAGGGCGTGGACCGCGCCATCGCGTGGCACAAGCGCGTCTTCGGGGAGGATTACTATCTGGAGGTCATGCTCCACAAGACGGAGGTGCCCGGGATGTCGCTGGACCTCTACGAGCAGCAGAAGGAATACGCCGCCCGCATCTTCGAGCTCGCCGAAAAGCACGGCGTGAAGGTCGTGGCGACCAACGACGTGCACTTCGTCCGCAAGGAGGACGGCCCGGCGCACGACCGCCTGATCTGCCTGACTACGAACGCGATGGTGGACGACCCCAAGCGCCTGCGCTACACGCAGCAGGAATACCTCAAGAGCGAGGAAGAGATGGCCGCCCTGTTCCCGGACCATCCGGAGGCCCTGGCAAACACGCTGGAGGTCCTGGACAAGGTGGAGCGCTATGAGATCGACCGCGGCCACGTGCTGCCGAAATTCGAGCTTCCCCGGGACTTCCTCGCGGACATCGACGCCCAGCTCGCAAAATACGCCGACATCATCGAGAACGGCCGGTACGACATCTCCAAGGACAAGGAGGGCAACGAAGTCAAGACCTACCGCGGCGACGAGTTCTGCCGCTCGGTCGCCTACCTCTGCCACCTGACCTACGAAGGCGCGCACCGGCGCTATGGCGACACGCTCACGTCCGAGCAGCAGGACCGCCTGCACTTCGAGCTGATGACCATCTCGTTCATGGGCTTCCCGGACTATTTCCTCATCGTCCAGGATTTCATCAACTGGGGCCGCCGGAACGGCGTGTCCGTGGGGCCGGGACGCGGCTCCGCCGCCGGCTCCTGCGTGGCCTACTGCCTCGGCATCACCAACCTCGACCCGATCCGGTACGACCTCCTCTTCGAGCGTTTCCTCAACCCGGAGCGCATCTCCATGCCGGATATCGACGTCGATTTCGACGATGAGGGGCGCTACCGCGTGATCCAGTACGTGCAGGACCGCTACGGCGCGGACCACATCTCCCACGTCATCACCTTCGGCACCATGGCCGCGAAGCTGGCCGTCAAGGACGTGGCACGCATCTCGAACCTCTCGATCCCGGAGTCCAACCGCCTCACGAAGATGATTCCCGACCGGCCCATCATCGTCCGGGAGAACGGCGAGGAGAAGGAATACAAGCCCACGCTGGCCAACAGCGTGAAATATATCAAGGAGCTCAAGCACGAGTACGAGGAGGGTGAGCCGCTGGTGCGCGAAGTGCTGGACTACGCCCTTCAGCTGGAGGGCTGCATCCGCCAGACGGGCATCCACGCCTGCGCGATGATCATCGGCCGCGGCAACCTCACCGACTACATCCCCATCACGCTGGGCACGGACAAGGCCACGGGGCAGGAAGTCTGGGTGAGCCAGTATGAGGGCACCAAGATCGAGGACGTGGGCATGCTGAAGATGGATTTCCTGGGGCTGAAGACCCTGTCCATCATCGACCGCGCCCTCGCGATGATCAAGAAACGCTTCGGCCGGGACATCGACATCGAGAAGATCCCCATCGACGATCCCGAGGTCTTTGCGCTCTATGCCCGCGGCGACACCAAGAGCATCTTTCAGTTTGAATCCGGCGGCATGAAGGAGTGGCTGATCCGTCTGCACCCCGAGCGCTTCGAGGACCTGATCGCCATGAACGCCCTCTACCGCCCCGGCCCGATGGACTACATTCCGGATTTCGTGGCCGGCAAGAACGACCCGTCCAAGATCCACTACGACCTCCCCGAGATGGAGGATCTGCTCAAGGAGACCTATGGCGTCACGGTCTACCAGGAGCAGGTGATGCGCCTGTCGCAGAAGCTCGCCGGCTTCTCCAAGGGCAAGGCGGACAAGCTCCGCAAGGCCATGGGCAAGAAGCAGAAGTCGGTGCTCGACTCCCTCAAGGAGTCCTTCATGAAGGGAGCCCTCGCGAACGGGCACCCCGAGGCCGTCCTGAACAAGATCTGGTCCGACTGGGAGGCTTTCGCCAAATACGCCTTCAACAAGTCGCACGCCACCTGCTACGCCTGGGTGAGCTATCAGACCGCCTGGATCAAGGCCCATTATCCGTCCGAATTCCAGGCCTCCAACCTCACGCAGAACATCTCCAACATGGACGAGATGAAGGAGATCATGGCGGACTGCCGCAAGGCCGGCATCAAGGTGCTCAGCCCGGATGTCAACGAGTCCGAGGCCCAGTTCTCCGTCAATCACAACGGCGACATCCGCTACGGGCTCGGGGGCTTGAAGGGCTTCGGCGACAACGTCGTGCAGGCCATCATCGACGAGCGCAGCGAGCACGGCGCCTTCCAGGACCTGTTCGATTTCGTGGAGCGCATGGCGGAGATGCTGAACCGCCGCGCGCTTGAGACATTGGTCTATTCGGGCGCGCTGGACTCCTTCGGCTACAAGCGTTCGCAGTTCTTCCTGCCCTGCAAGAACGGGGAGCTGTGCATCGACGAAATCGTCAAATACGCGGGCCTCTTCCGCAACGACCAGCTGGACTCCGCCAACTCGCTCTTCGGCGAGGTGGAGGAGCTCAAACCCGTGCGGCCGGAAGTGCCGACCTTCTCCGGCGAGGAGGACGTCCTGGCGTTGCTTCAGCAGGAGAAGGAATTCGTGGGCATGTACCTGTCCTCGCATCCGCTGGACCGCTACCGCTTCGAGATCGATACCTTCACGGACTGCAAGCTGACGGCGCTGCAGGAGCGCATCGACACGTGCGAGGCCGCCGACAAGGCCGGCAAGGCCGCCGTGGCGGGCATCGTGACGGACGTCAAGACCATTACCACGCGCAGCGGCTCCCCGGGCGCCCGCGTGATGGTCGAGGACTTCGACGGGACCTGTGAATTCGCCCTCTTCGGCAAGGACTACGAGGCCCTGCTGCCCTACATGCAGCTGCATGCGCAGATCTTCATCGAGGGAGAGATCAGCCCGCGCTACTTCGTCAAACCGGAGGAGCGCGCCCAGGGGAAAAGGGTGCCTTACGGCTTCAAGATCAAAAAGATAAGCTTGCTGGGCAACCTGGGCGAATCCCTCATCACCGGCGTCATTCTCCAGATTGACACCAGCAGCCTGTCCCAGACATTCCGATCCTCCCTCGTGAAAATCCTCAAAGCCCACAAAGGCAATACCCCGCTTTCCGTCTGCCTTCACGACAAGCCCACGGGCTACAACCTGGAGTTCAAGTCCAAGAAATACGCCGTCGCCGTCAGCGAGCCCTTCATCTCCGAGCTCCAGCGCCAGGGCATCACCTACTCCGTCGCGCACAAATAGTCATTAAGGACTTCTGGAAGGAACAGGACTTTCCTGTCTTTACGCTTTCCGTGACGACTGCCACCTCTTTCTATACAGCGTTCTTATCGGCCGAAGCCGGGGCCGCCCATCCCGCCGGGGCCCATCCCGCCGGGGCCCATCCCGCCGGGACCCATCCCGCCACCACCGCTGTAGGCGGAGAGCGCCACGTCGCTGCCGCCGGTGGCGGCGGTGGCGCCCATTCCGGCGAAGAATTTTGTGCCGGAGGCCGTGACGCCTGATTTCAACGTCGTCGTGCCACCCGTAGAGACAACCATCGTGTTGCCGCCGCGGGACGGCGTCTGGAAGGCCAGCGCGAGCGCTCCGTCCCGGTAGAGGCCATACCAGGTTTTGCTGCTCCAGTTTGCGGAATAGCAGGTCTGGGAAAGACTGGCGCCGTTTTCCAGGCCTCCCAGGGACACGAGCGTGCCACTGATGACATACAATTTGTAGCCTCCTTCGGTGTTGGCGTCCACGGCGACCTCGGGCGAGCCGCTGCCGACGGCATAGACCAGGGCGCCCTGGATGTAGCAGTTGCCGTTGGCGTCAATGCCGTCGTTGCCGGTGGAGATGGCGCAGATGCGTCCGCCGCCGAGGATCATGTGGCTGCCGGAATTGATCGCATCGTCGGAAGATGTCGCGTAGATGTCGCCGCCGGTGACGATCAGTTCTCCCTTGGCCTCAATAGCCTCATGATTCGCAGCCGAGACGTTCACGGTGCCGCCCGTAATGACAAGTTTCCCGTCGAATTTAATGCCTTTGGCGGAGCAGGAGGTGTCCTCCAGTCCGACAGCGTCCGCGCCCGTTATTTCATAGTTTGTACCCGTCACGGTGATGTCCACGGTGCCGCCTGCGATCAGTCCCGCCGCGTCGCCGCTGATGCCCTTGCCGCCCTGGCCGCTGTTGGTGACGGAGAGCGCGCCGCCGTTCATCACGAAGGCCACGTCTGCCTTGATGCCGGACGAGGAAGAGAGATCCGTGAGGTCGGAGTCGTCTACGCCGCCTGAGGCGGTGAGCGTGGTCCGGCCGCCGTCGATGCGGACAGTGCCGTCGGAGGTGATCGCCTTCTTGCCTTCGTTGCTGACGCTCACCTCCAGCGTGCCGCCGCCGATTACGACGGCGTCCTTGCCGCGGAGGCCGTGGCCCTTGGCGGCGCTGATGCTGATGGCCGGGCCGTCCAGCACACGCACGTAGTCATCCGAGGAGATGCCAGCCTTGCCGCCGGTGGACGTCACGCTGAGCGAGCCGCTGCCGCTGAAGACGAGCTGCGCTTCGCTGAAGAAGGCCCCCTTCTCGTCTTCGTCTTCCGGGGTGTCGGTGTACTTCTTGCCGTCTGCAAGCTTGTTGGTTCCGTTCACGACCACAAACGTGCGCTTTTTGTTCTGGTTGTTGATGGCGGCGCCGTTGGGATTCGTCAGGTCGAGGCCGTTCAGTACGATGGCCTGCTTCTTCTCGCCGTAGAGCTTGAAGAATCCGTCCGCAGCCGCGCCGGACAGCTCGTAACGGATGGCTTCCGAGGTGCTGTTGTTCACGGTCACGTCGTTGCCGGAGACGGTCACGATGCCGTTCTCGTCGCCGCTCACCGTCGCACCCGCGTCGGCAAATACAATGGAGATGGTGCGGTCGAAGGTGGTGTTCGCGATTGCGTCCTCTTCATCCTCAAGTATAAAGGGATCTTCGATGGACGTGTCCGGCGTCACGGGATTGACGGGGGTGCCGGTATTGGTGTTTTCGCCCTGCCCGTTCGGGTTGAGGGGGTCGGACTGCTCGCAGCCGCCGCAAACCAGCAGCAGGGGGAGCAGGAAGGTGGAAATTAACTTTTTCATATCACATCGGTTTTAGTTACGACTGGCTTCGGGGCAAGAAACCTGCCATACCCGACGGCATTCAGCGAACGGACCGATTTCTTCAACGAACGGGCATTTTGTGGTTTTTTTCGTTATTTTTGTTATCATGATTGTCGCATTTTTGCTTCTGCTTCTGCTGCACAATGCCCTGGCCATGCCCCTGCTGGTCCGGAGGAAAAAGCCGTGGGCCTATGTCGTTGCAGCGCTGGTTCTGCTGGCTGCCTTCGCGGCGTATGTGATGCTGCTTAGCGGCATCCACGGCGGTCCGCCGCCGGACGGACCTGGCGGACCTGGCGGACCGGGCCCGATACGGCCGGAGGTGCTGATGATTCTGGTGGCCTTTCTGCTGCTGGCCGCGAATGCCG
>CAJOMY010000016.1 GCA_905235775.1 uncultured Bacteroidales bacterium
TAGCTCCACGCGCCGTTCTGATACAGCATATAATCCAGAACATAGTTGCGGCTGGTACCAACATTCAAGTTGACGGTATAGGATCCGGCGTGACAGTGCTGTCCATGGCAGCCCGCCAGGAAAGTCGCTTCGTTTTCGAAGTCAACGAAAAGAAGCGGCTCTCCCGCCGTCGTCACAGTCCCGTTCTCGCTGTAGGAGACTTGAATGGATCCCCCGTTGTTGGAACCGGCACCGGATCCTTTTCGGGAATCGATGAGGGAAATGTAGTATGTGTGGTTCCCTGCCGGGACTGAAAACTGTATCGATCCCATATTATATTGAGCCAGATACTGTTGCCACTGGCTTGGCGGCGTCTCCGGGATATTGACCTGGACGACGTGGCTGATCTGTCCGTCAAACTCAACATATGCAAGCCAGTCGAAACCGTAGGAGGGCTGAAGCGTGAAGGTAATCGTTGAGGGCTGTGAGGTGACGAAGGAACCAGTAAAGTTGTTTGTCTGGCCATAAACGAGCGAATAGCTTTGTTGTTTGGAAACATTGTCGATCGTGGTCTGCCCGGGATCCACTCCCCGGGCAATGAGGACAGGCTGACGCGCGGTCAAGTCCCATGCGTAGGTAGTCCTGATGCCATCCCGCGTTTCAGTACCAGTCAGGTTGGCATGGTCATCATAACGAAGATAGCGGATATCCGGATATGGGCAATATGAGAGCGGATTGGACTGGTATGTGCTGAAAGAGACCGGAGCGGAGAGCTCTGCTGTATAGACAGCTTCCGGCACGTAAGTATGGGCCGTGCCCGAGGCGGTGTTGACGGCCGTTTCTTTGAAGGTCATTTCCTGTGCTGCAACGACGCTCCCTTGGCGAAGTGTCGCCTGCCCGACCGGGATTCCGGACATGCCGGCCTGTTGCATGGCCGTATAGACCGTGCCGGTGCGGTCGGCAGGATAGAAGGTGACGATGCCGTCAGAGACTCCGTTGACAGTGTGGGTCTGTGTGGTCGGACGGCGATCGGCGTTATACTGGTAATTGTATGTCTCCGTGATGGACAGTCCTGAATCCATGGCTGATACTACGGTCTTTTTCGATAAAAAAGGGTAGGTACAGTAAATCTCGCTGAATGAAGCCAAGCCGATCTGATTAACAAGAACTCTTTTTGAAATCGACTGCACGTATTCACTGTGAGAAGTATTGTATTCATATATCTCGGAGAGGACGGTGGTTCCGGCCGCATTTTTAAGTTCTTTGTCTAAAAGCAGACCTCTGAACAGTTCACCGCTATTGAAAGGCAACAATGTTGCAAGGCTGGACCCAGATGGGGCAAGAGAAGATGACGGTGCCGCATCCTTGGCGTAAGAAGTTTCGTGATTTGCGTAGTGGTATACGGTTTTTCCTCCATCCGGATGCGTTTCCGTGACGTAGCTATACGTCACATGATTTCCGTTCGTGTCCGACAATTGATTGAATGGTAATTCATTGTATGAAGCATAAGTAAGTTCGTAGGCGGGCACGTAATCCAGTCCGGTATATACTGTCGTGATACCGTGGATATAGAAATCCTGACAACCAGACAATATCCCGGAAGAATGGACAGCGCCCGAATAGGTCCCGACGTATGTAAAAATGCGCTTGTCGATCGTGGCCGTTCCCGAGATGTCCGTGATAGACTTGATCCGGAGACCTCCGGCAATCATGTCACTTTGACAGTTCTCCACGGAGAAAGATGTTTGATTGACTATGCGGTAGTAGGAGTGAGGTTCATATTCGAAAACCGTCTTACCTCCAGTCGGATAAGTTATCTCTGTCAAGATTTCAGCCTGCATGTAATTTGCATCCGGAATGCGCATGGCATACATGTTATGGGCGTAGCCCCCGATGGAGGAAGAATAGTCTACTCCGTTGTAATATCCCCAACGGTCCGTTTTTCTTGCATTGTAGCCAGGTAGAGGGGTAGAGTTGTAGGTAAATGCGTATTGGTGGTCAGAGGGGCCGTTATATCCTTGCAAGAAGTTGATGGACAGTAATTTCAAGCGTTCCGAACTATTGTTTGTGTATGTGAACGACAGGTTCTTTCCCGGACCGCTGATTGTGTCCAGTTTCAAGAAATAACTTTTCGACATGAAGTCATTGTAGGTCATCGAAAAAATGGAGCCTGCAAAATAACCGACACGGAGCTCGAAATCGCTCTGGGAAAGGGTATACCCCAGCTCTGTGGAGGGGGAGCTGCCAAAGTCCAGACGATCGTTTGACAGACGGCATGAAATAGACTCCAGGTATGAGGGAAGCAAAAAGGAAACAGACAGATTGTTCTTGCTGCTTGGAGTTTCGGAATAGGTATCATATACCCCGTTTACAGTAGTCGTTCCTATCGTGGCGGCGTAAGAATCTCCGTAATGAAAATCGTGTACGACAATGGGCACGCTGTCTTCATGCTTGTAAGAGAAAGTTATTACCTCTCCGTCCGCGCGTTCTACTTTCGTGAGCATCCAGGTATTTGCCGTAGCCGTGGCTTGCCACGAAGAGCCGCCGTGATATGAGCCTCCGGAATAGTAAATACTGGGTCTCTGGGAAACAGAGTATTCTATCGCGTCGTCGGCCCCGCCAAAATAGTACGCATTTCCTTCCCGATCGCGCAGGGTGAAGGATTTCAGGTAATTAAAGCGGCGTGCACGGTAATTTTTGCTCGTATCTGTGGGATGCTTGTAAACGGTAAGGGCGGTGTAGTCCGTATCAGTTCCCAGATTCCAGCTTACATCAAACGACGTGTCGCTTCTGGAGACAATCTTGATCTCCCCGTCCCCGGTAATATAAAATGACGCCTGCAATCCATCCAAGTTCACGATGAACTCATCCGGATCATTGTCAGCATAATAGTATCCGGCCGAAAAGCAATTGTAGAACAAGGTATCCAGATTGGTCCAGTTGTTGTTCGTTTGAATGCGATGTGCCCGGTACAGGTAGCCGGGATCATAGGTCAGATAGGTTCCGGTACGATACCCGTTTTCATCCCTGGACAGTTCATCTTTGTCCCCTTTGATTATCCGCGTTATGGACCCGCCGGCGTGCAGGCTCCAACCCATGCCGACCCAGCCCGGATGCTGATCCGGCTTGTTCCCCGAGGCGTGATATGTCAGATAGACAGGAAGCGTATATCCTTTGGCGTGAAGTTCTGTCAAGGGAATGGTGATATCCGGGAGACCGTTGAAATAGTTGACAGGAATCTTTCCATATTTCCCTAACTCTGTCGCATTCGGACTGAGCAACTGCGGTTCGCTTTGTCGGAAAGGGTTTTGTCCGAAGAGATCAAAGAAGATCGTGAAAATAAAACAAGAGAGGAGGATATACTTTTTCATTTTATAACAGTTATTGCTGATAGCTTTGTATTTCGAATTCTCCATAATACCGCGTGTCGTCAGACAGGGTAAAGCAAATGGACCAAATACCTGAAGTTCCGGAGATGGGAATATTGTGAACTCCTGCGACAGCATTGCCGACGAGATGACTTACCTCCCCGGTGGTGTGGTTCTCAATGTCTATTGAAATAGACCCCAAATTTGCCAGATAGATGACCGTTAGAGAGGAGGTCTCTACAGAATATAGGCAAGTCATTGGTATTTGTGCTGGAGCGCGATGAATCACCTCCCCATTTGTCTGGTCTTTTGCCATTCGGATGATGATGGTCTCATCGGCCAAAGCAGGTGTTACAGAGCAAAGCGCCAGTAGGAGTGATAGTAAAAGGCAAGGTAGTTTGTGCATGTTTTTTGTGTTTGTGTTCAGCACTTCAAAATTATGCACAATCAAAAGAGAGTGTTCTAACTGGGAATACTTTTCACCAGGCTTTTATTTATTTGTTATAGAGTAAGATAGGCACTATAAATAACCAGATTGTGGAAAATAATATCTAACAAGGCGGGTGCAGGGCGTGTATATTTAACGCTGCCTTTCGAAGAAATGAAGATATTTCGCCTTGTCTGTTATAAGACTCGCATTCAGTGTTTTTTTAATGCGAGATTTTCGCATATAGAAGGCTTCCGGACTGATTCCGAGCAGAGCTGTGATGGTCGTTGTGTCAAATCCGGCAAACAGATAGCTCGAAAGTCGCAGGTCTTCTTCTTTAAGGACGGAGCCATAAGCCCGCCGGAAATCTGCCATTAGATTGTCCATCCGTTGGTTGATGATTGCTTCGAATGAATCTTTTCCGTCCCCCTTGAGGTTCCGGATGACCTGCTGCAATTTCCGGAATGAGGCCCGGTCGAGCTTTCCTTCCTCTTTTGTACGTTCATATTCTTCCGAGAGCTGACCATATACATATAAATACGCTTGAAATAGTTGTTCTCGGCTATCCTGAAGTTTTTCGACTCGTTTGGCCAATTCGTCCATCATTCGCATATAATTGTTGGTCTGAGTCTGATAGGCGTTGGCTCGCGTCCGTATGGCGAATAATACTACAGAGAGGAGAAGGAGCAACAAGGAAATGGACAGAGAACTGTGCAGGTGTTGGTTCTTCAGTTGTATTTCGGCCAGATACTCCTTGTTCTGGAAATACTCTTTTTGCGCTTTGAGTGCGGATTGGTTGAGGCTGATCCGAAGCAAAGAATCCTGTACAAGCAACGATTGGGACAACGAGGAGAAGGCAGATATGTAGTCTTTTCTGTTTTCTGCGATTTTCCCTTTCCAATATATTAGCAGTGGGTCTTCCGAGGAAGTTTCTTCCAACTTGGCGATAATGCTATCGGATTTGATGTTTCTCCCGTTTTTTTCAAGAACATACGCATAAGCGGCCCATTGATTCAGATTGACCAGGGCACCGAATTCTCCCAGGGTCTGTTCCAGAATTTCCTGTGCGCGATATGTGTCATCGGATGTGGCAAGAAACAATCCGTAATCTGCAAGGACACGCCATCGCAGATCTTCCTTCAGGTCTAAAGTCAATAAATGTCTGAACAGAGAGTCTGCCTGACGGTTCTTATCTACCGTGGCGAAAGAGTTCGCCTTTTTGAAGAGAGTCCGGTAGGCAAGGTCTGTGTTTTGGCTCTTCTCAAAGTATTCTTGTGCCTTCGACAAATACGGGAGGGCTTCTTCTTCCAGGTTCGTCACGCCGTAGGTATCAGCAATGGCTTGGTTGACAAAGCCGATATATTTGAGGTCGCTTGTTTTTTCGGAAAGTTCCAAGGCTTCTGTATAGGTGACAATGGCTTCCCGGTAGTTTCCTGCGTTGTATTGAATCCGGCCCAGATAATATAGTGTCTTGAGTTTTTCGTCCGGCGTGCCGTGAGTTTTGTAGTACGTGATTGCCGGGACGATGATGCTGTCCGTCTGCGGGTCGATATAGCACTTGTCGAGCGCGATGGAGTGTAGCAAAGCAGCTCGGGCCCGTTGCGCCCGGATCCGAAGTGCAGCGTGCGGCAAGTCCCGGATCGCCGCCAAGGCGCTGTCTGGATACTCGTCCAAGCAGGATTCTATCCAGTCAAGACGCCCGTCAATCTGTTTGCGCGGTGAGGGCCCGCAGGATACCAGCAAGAGCAATGCGGACATGCCCGTGAAGAGAAGACATTTATTCATATCTGTAACTACTTTGACTTTAGCTTCTGGAGAGGTTTCTGAACCCGAAATTCATCACGACGGAGAGATTGTTGGTTAGCGTGCAGATCTTCATAGGAGCGAAGCACATTTCGTTCACATAAAGTCCGAATACCAATCCCGCGTTCCGGGCCTGAAGCGTCTGGAAGTTTATATTTAAGTACCAGGAGACATGGGCCATTGTCCAGCCAGTCCAGTATTCCAGACTGCCGATATCGATCATCCCTGCAAGCAGTGGCAGTTCCCGTCCTGTCCGGGAAGCCACCTCCAGGGCCATCTCGATATTCCCACTATATATTTGGGATTGCCCTGATTCCACTGTTCCGCGATTTCACAGGCCAGAAAGCGGGAGTTGAAGAATTCCAGATCTTTTCCGCACCGCCCCACGGCGGGTCCAGCATGGCACCCAGGGTTTCCATGGCATCATCCAGGTGGCATTGATTATTATCGTGCATCATCTTTGTTCCTGGGAAGGACTTACCATAGGAAATTATTGAAGGGATAGCGTCCCGCGTGAATCTCCGCGACCATCTTGTAGATGTCGTCGCGGAGTTTTTCGATGTTCTCTTTCTTGATGGCGGAGATGAAGATGCAGGGTATCTTGCGGCCGTTGATCCACTTGTATTTGACCTCGTCCAGCGTAAAATTCTTCTCGGTCTTGGGCTCCAGGGAGAATTCGTCGTAAGGTTCGTAGGTGTAGGCGTCCGTCTTGTTGAAGACGACGTAGACGGGTTTATCGGCCGCGGAGATGTCCTTGAGCGTCTTGTCCACGACTTCCATCTGCTCCTCGTAATCCGGGTGCGAGACGTCCACGACGTGGACGAGGATGTCCGCTTCGCGCACCTCGTCCAGGGTGCTCTTGAAGGCTTCGATGAGTTGCGTGGGGAGCTTGCGGATGAAGCCGACCGTGTCGCTGAGCAGAAAGGGGACGTTGCCGATGACGACTTTGCGGACGGTGGTGTCGAGGGTGGCGAACAGTTTGTTCTCGGCGAAGACATCCGATTTGGAAAGGAGGTTCATCAGCGTGGATTTGCCCACGTTGGTGTAGCCTACGAGCGAGAGGCGCACCAGCTGGCCGCGGTTGCTGCGCTGGGTGGCCATCTGCTTGTCGATTTTCTTCAGGTCTTCCTTGAGCTTGGCGATGCGCTCGCGCACGATGCGGCGGTCCACCTCAATCTGGGTTTCACCCATGCCGCCGCGTGTGCCCATGCCGCCGCGCTGGCGCTCCAGGTGGGTCCACATGCCTGCGAGGCGGGGTAGCATGTAGTTGTAGCGCGCCAGTTCGACCTGCGTCTTCGCGTAGGCCGTCTGGGCGCGCTGGGAGAAGATTTCGAGGATCAGGCTGGTGCGGTCGATGACGGCCGCCGTCTTGATGATCTTCTCGATATTTCGCTGCTGCATGCCCGTCAGCTCGTCGTCGAAGATGACATAGTCGATGTGGTTCTCTTCGCAGTATTCGGCAATCTCCTGGAGTTTGCCGCTGCGGATGTAGGTGGCCTTGTCGGGACGGTCCACCCGCTGTACGAACTGTTTGTCGCCCACAGCACCCGCCGTCATGGCGAGGAATTGCAGTTCGTCGAGGTATTCGTAAATCTTGCGTTCGTCGTCATTCTGCTTGATGATGCCGACGAAAACGGCTTTCTCTTCTCTCGTATTCTCCATATTCAGTCAAAAAAGGCCATCCGCGTGCGGACGGCCTCTTATGGTTGTTAGCGCTTGCTTATCGCAGCTGGAAGATCACAGGGAACTGATAGGTAACCTTCACGGCGCGGTCACGCTGCTTGCCGGGGGTCCACTTCGGGGAGCTCTGGATCACGCGGACGGCTTCCTTGTCGAGGGAAGGATCCACGCCACGGAGCACCTTGACATCAGATACGGTGCCGTTCGGATTGACGGTGAACTGCACCATGACACGGCCGGAAACTCCGTTTTCCTTGGCAATTTCGGGATAATCAAGATGCTGTGACACCCACTTGGAGAAGGTGTTGGCATCGCCGCCCTGGAACTTCGGCTTCTCCTCGACGAGGGCGAACGGGATAGCTTCCTCTTCGACGACTTCTTCCTTGACTTCCTCTACGTAGTCCATGATCTCGACGCCGAGGTTGGAATCATCCTCCAGATTGAGAATATTGTCGTCCACCTTGATGTTGTCGTCCACGATGTCGATCTGGTCCGACAGGACCGGAATCTTCGGGGTCTCGGGGGGCGGCGGAGGGGTCTCCTGGGTGATAGGAATAATCTCTTCTTCAATGAGTTCTGTCGGCTGATCATCAAAGAGGCTGGTGGTCTTCTCCTGGGTCCGGTACTCGAATGCGGCAATCGTCACGAGGAGGGAAATGACTAAACCGAATTCGACGAACAAGAGCTTCTTGTTGTTCAGATCAGCTTTGGGTGATTTCTTGACTTCCATATTGGTGGTTGTTTAAATAATCCGTTCGGGTCTCAAAGATATAAATATTTATTATGAATTCCAATTTTTTAATTTTCTAGATGTAAATTTGCAAAAATTTTGCCGATGATCAGATATTTTCAGGAGGATATTCGTTTCGAATTGAAGCAGAAGATGCAGAACAACCGCTGGCTCAAGATGGTGGCCGGGAGCGAAATGAGGCGACTGGGCGATGTCAACATCATTTTCTGTTCGGACAATTATATTCTGGACGTCAATATGCGCTTCCTCCAGCACGACTATTTCACGGACATCATCACTTTCGACTATTGTGAGAAAGACATCCTGTCCGGCGACTTGTTCATCAGCATCGATTCCGTCCGCGAGAATACGCTGTTCTATGGGACTGAGTTTGTTGATGAACTGAATCGGGTCATGGTGCACGGCCTGCTCCACCTGATTGGTTATGACGACCATACGGAGGAGGATATTGCCGTGATGCGGCAGAAGGAGAATTATTACCTGCAGATGAGAGCCGCCCTGTGATGGATCGCCTATATGATATAATTGTCGTCGGTGGCGGACATGCCGGCTGCGAGGCTGCGATGGCTGCGGCGAAGCTCGGCTCTTCCGTGCTCCTCGTGACGATGGACATGCAGGGCTTCGCCAAAATGTCCTGTAACCCTGCCGTCGGTGGAATTGCCAAAGGACAGATTGTCCGCGAGATTGACGCCCTCGGGGGATGGAGCGGAATCGTCACCGACCGTTCGACGCTCCAGTTCCGGATGCTCAACCGTTCGAAGGGCCCCGCGATGTGGAGCCCCCGGGCACAGTGCGATAAAATCCAGTTTTCGCTGATCTGGCGTGAAATCCTCGAAAGTTCCTGTAAATTAGATATTTACGCGGATTTTGTGACTTCTTTTCTCTTTGAGAATTCAAAAATCTGCGGCGTCAAGACCCATACAGGGGCGATTTTCAAATCTCGTGCGGTTGTTTTGACCGCCGGGACGTTTCTTTCCGGTAAACTTTTTATCGGGCGGCACCAGATGGAGGGTGGCCGCATCGGTGAGCCGGCGTCTCACGGCCTGACCGAACAACTCGTCGAGCAGGGTCTCACGACCGACCGGATGAAGACGGGCACGCCGCCCCGTATCGATATCTCTTCTGTCGACGTCGATCGTCTTCCCCTACAGCGCGGCGATGCGGACCCGGCCCGCTTCTCCTTCCTGCCGGAGCCGTCCGCCGTACAGCTGGAAGGGCGGGAACAGATGCCCTGCTATATCCTGCATACCAACGAGAGGGTGCATGACATCCTCCGGAGCGGCTTTGGCGAATCGCCGCTTTTTACCGGCCTGATTCACGGACGCGGACCGCGTTACTGTCCGAGCATCGAGGACAAGCTGCGGGTTTTCCCGGATAATCCGGCCCATCAACTTTTCCTGGAACCTGAGGGTCGAAGGACGCATGAATATTATCTTCAGGGATTCTCGTCTTCGCTCCCGTTGCAGGTTCAGCTGGATGCGCTTCATGCCATTGAGGGACTGGAAGACGTGAAAATTTTCCGCCCGGCCTATGCCGTCGAGTATGACTTCTTCGACCCGACGCAGCTGCGCCCTTCGCTTGAGTCCCGACTCGTAGAAAACCTCTTCCTGGCCGGACAGGTCAATGGTACGACAGGCTATGAAGAGGCGGCGGCTCAGGGCCTCGTCGCCGGTGTCAATGCCCACAGAAAGCTGCAAGAGCAGGATCCTCTGATCCTTCGGCGAGACCAATCCTATATCGGCGTCCTGATCGACGACTTGGTGACCAAAGGCGTGGACGAGCCGTATCGGATGTTCACGTCCCGTGCCGAATATCGTATTCTTCTCCGGCAAGATAACGCCGACCGTCGTCTGACTCCGCTCGCGCACGAAATCGGCCTTGCGGATGAGGCGCGCTATGCCGCTGCGATGCGTAAATACGAAAGGGTCGACGAACTGACGGAGTTCTGTGAACACAATAATCTGACGTCCCGGGAGATTAATCCTTATCTCGTGTCCCGTGGGTCCCAAGCGATTTCTGAATCCAGGAAAATTGCCGATTTAGCCACGCGTCCGGAGCTTTCCCTTGTGGAACTGCTTATCAACGTTCCACGTGGAACTTATCAACAGGAAGAAATCGAAAGCGTTGAAATATCGCTGCGCTACAAAGGTTATATCGATCGCGAAATCCAGATGGCTGAGAAAATACGCCGGCTCGAGGGGCTTCGGATTCCGGACGATTTTGATTTTGACCGCGTGGCCGGCCTGACTATCGAGTGTCGACAGAAATTCCAGAAATACCATCCGCAGACGATTGCGCAGGCCGCTCGAATCCCGGGCGTCTCTCCGGCGGATATTTCCGTTCTGCTCGTTTATTTCGGGCGTTGACGCTCAGAGACGCTGCAGGGCTGCCTTGATGAGGGTCTCGACTGAAGCGGAAGGGGTTTCCTTGAGGATGGCCTGGAGAGCCTTGTTGATGTTTGGCTTGGAAAATCCCAGCATCTGGAGCGCCGTGGTGGCTTCTTCGACGGCCGCCCCGGCATTGCTTTGGAAGAGTACTTCTACACCCGCTCCGTCGCCCTTTACGAGCTTGTCTTTCAGCTCCAGCACCATGCGCTGGGCGGTCTTGAGGCCGATGCCCTTGACGGATTTGAGCCGGTTCACGTCTTCACTCAGAATCGCGTTTCGCAGCTCCTCGGACGAGAGGGAAGAAAGAATCATCCGGGCAGAAGCCGCGCCCATGCCGGACACTCCGGTAATCTCGCGGAAGAGCTCCCGTTCTTCTTTCGAAGAGAAGCCGTAGTCCACTTCCGAGCCGTCGCGCGGATTGACCTGACGCTGGATGTAAACGGTCGCGCTGTCCTTGTCGCGCAGCGCATCGTAGGTCTGCAGGGAAATTTCGACGCCGTAGCCGATGCCCTGGTTGTCGATCACCGCCATCGTGGGGGTCAGTGTCGCAAGCTTTCCGGATATGTAATCTATCATATCACAAAAATAATGTTAAATTTGCATTTCTCTATGATGCAAGTAGAAAAAATACGGCAGGAATTTCCCGAACTCGGTGAGAAGGTCTATGGCAAACCGCTTGTCTATCTGGACAATGCGGCAACCTCCCAACGCCCGTTGTCCGTCATTCGCAAATGGACCGAGATGTCGGAGAAGTACAATGCCAACCTCCATCGGGCCGTGCACCGCATCGCCGATGTCGCCACCGCAGAGTATGAGGCGACGCGCGACGCTGTCCGGGACTACCTGAACGCCGAATTTCGCGAGGAAATCCTCTTCACGTCCGGCGCCACGGCAGCCTTGAATCTGGTGGCGTATTCCTTCGGCGAGGCATTCGTCCATGCGGGCGACGAGATCGTCGTCGGCGAGGCGGAGCACCATTCCGACCTCGTGCCCTGGCAGTTGCTCTGCGAGCGCAAAGGCGCCACGCTGAAAGTGCTTCCCGTGGATGATTCCGGCCACGTGCGGCTCGACCTGCTGCCTGGTCTGCTGACCTCGCGCACCCGGCTTCTCTGCGTGGCGCACATCTCCAATGTCCTGGGGCTCGTGAACCCGGTTAAAAATATTGTAGATATTTGTCACTCAAAAGGTTGTGCCGTCTTGGTCGACGGGGCTCAAGGTGTTGTTCACGAACGCGTGGATGTCCGGGACCTGGGTTGTGACTTCTATGCTTTCTCCGGCCATAAGGTTTATGCCGCTCCCGGTACCGGCGTCCTGTACGGCCGCCGCGCGCTGCTCGAGCAGATGCCGCCCTTCCTCTCCGGCGGTGAGATGATCGGCTCGGTCCGCTGGTCCGGCTCGACCTGGGCGCCGCTGCCGCAGAAGTTCGAAGCCGGCACGCAGAACATGGCCGGTACGCCGACGCTCCGGCCGGCGCTGGAGATGGCGGAGTCGCTGCGCGATCCCGGTATCGTGGCAGAGCAGGAAGCAATCAAAGAATTGATAATAAATAAATTACAGAATAACCCGCGCATCCGTCTCTATGGTGTTCCGAGCGCGCCGTCGGAGAAGATTCCCCTGTTTTCGTTCTCCGTGGAACATATCCACCACGAAGACCTGGCGCTCATCCTGGACAAGATGGGTATCGCCGTCCGTTCGGGACAGATGTGCGCGGAGCCGCTGATGGATCGCTTCGGCGTCACGGGCATGCTGCGGGCGTCTTTCGCCCCGTACAACACCCTGGAAGAAGCGGAATATTTTATCGCGTCGCTCGACCGGGCGATTCAAATGCTGAATGTATGAAAACGCTGCAAGAAGCCAAGGAAGAAGTCGTCGAGGAGTTCTCCATGTACGACGAATGGCTGGACAAGTATGAATTTCTGATAGATCTGGGACACCGTCTGGAGGCATTTCCCGAAGAACTCAAGACCGAAGACCGCCTGATCAAAGGCTGCCAGTCCCGCGTGTGGCTGGACACTGTCGTGGACGGAGACCGGCTACAGTTCCGCGCCGACAGCGACGCCATCATCACCAAGGGCATCATCTCCCTGCTGATCGGGGTCTATTCCGGCCGCACGGCCCGCGAGATCGCGGACGACGATTTCTCTTTCGTGGACAGGCTGGGCTTGCGCGAAAATCTCTCGCCGACCCGGGCGAACGGCCTCGCCTCCATGATCGAAACGCTCCGCCGCACGGCGCAAAATCTGGTTCACAATGGCACAGAATGATGTTTTGACGCCGCAGGACGTCAAGGAACTCGCACCGCTTTATGAGGACGTCGTCCTTGCCCTCAAGCAGGTTTACGACCCGGAGATTCCGGTCAATATCTACGATCTCGGCCTTGTTTACGAGCTGCACATCGACAAGGAGCATCAGGTTTTCATCAAAATGACCTTCACGGCTCCGAACTGTCCGATGGCTGACGAAGTCCTGGCCGACGTGAAGCACGTGGTCGAAGACACGCCGGGCGTCAAGAGCTGTTCGATCGAGCTGGTGTTCGACCCGGTCTGGGACCGGAGCATGCTCTCCGACGAGGCGCGCGTGGCGCTGGGCTGGGACCCTGAATTCTGACGCATGAGAGCCGTACCCGTATATCTTTCCCTCGGCACCAACCAGGGCGACCGCCGGGCACAGATCGACGAGGCGCTGCGCCGCCTGGACGCTGCCCTCGGGCGGCCCTACGAGGCGCTCTCCTCCATCATCGAGACGCCGGCCTGGGGTTTCGAGGGGCCGGATTTCCTCAACTGCGTGGTTCGCTACCGGACGGCGAAACGTCCGGAGACCCTGCTTCGCATCTGCAAGCGGATCGAACGGGCGATGGGACGCACCGGCACGCCGGAATACGATGCCGACGGCCGCAGGATTTATCATGACCGCCCCATCGACATCGACATCCTGCTCTACGGCGACGAGCGCGTGGACACGCCGGATCTGCAGATTCCACACCCGCTGATGGAGCAGCGGGATTTCGTCATGCGCCCCCTTCGGGAGATTTTTGAGCAGAAATGACTATATTTGCGGACTTTTGGATAATAAGTTAGTAACAAGGATATGACACAAGACGAACTGTTCAAGGTACTCGTCGCGCACTGCAAGGAGTACGGATTCATTTTCCCGTCCAGCGAAATCTATGACGGCCTGGCCGCCGTGTATGACTACGGCCAGATGGGCGTCGAGCTGAAGAACAACATCAAGCAGTACTGGTGGAACGCGATGACCCGCCTGCACGAGAACATCGTGGGCATCGATTCCTGCATTTTCATGCACCCCCGCATCTGGGAGGCCTCCGGCCACGTGAGCGCCTTCAACGACCCGCTCATCGACAACAAGGACTCCAAGAAGCGCTACCGCGCCGACGTCCTGATCGAGGATTTCCTCGGCAAGATCGAGGAGAAGATCGGCAAGGAGGTCGAGAAGGGCCGCCGGAAATTCGGCGACAGCTTCGACGAGGCGCAGTTCCGTGCCACAAACCCGAACGTGCTGCGCGAGCAGGCCAAATACGACGAGGTGCACAAGCGCTACGTGGCGGCCGAGCAGGCTTCCGACTTCGCGGAATACCGCCAGATCATCATTGACAACAACATCGTCTGCCCGATCAGCGGCACCTGCAACTGGACCGACGTGAGGCAGTTCAACCTGATGTTCAGCACCTCGATGGGCAGCACCGCCGACGGCGCCAACACGATCTACCTTCGTCCGGAGACGGCCCAGGGCATCTTCGTAAACTACCTGAACGTCCAGAAGACCGGCCGCATGAAGATTCCCTTCGGTATCGCCCAGATCGGCAAGGCCTTCCGCAACGAGATCGTCGCCCGCCAGTTCATTTTCCGCATGCGCGAATTCGAGCAGATGGAGATGCAGTTCTTCATCAAGCCCGGCACGGAACTGGACTGGTTCGCCCAATGGAAGGAAAACCGCATGAAGTGGCATGTCAACCTCGGCATGGGCGCGGAGAACTATCGTTTCCACGACCACGAGAAGCTGGCGCACTACGCCAACGCCGCCACGGACATCGAGTTCAACTTCCCCTTCGGCTTCAAGGAACTGGAGGGCATCCACAGCCGCACGAACTTCGATCTGGGCAACCACCAGAAGTTCTCCGGCAAGAAGATCGAGTACTTTGATCCTGAGGAGAATGCGTCCTATACGCCGTATGTCGTGGAGACCTCGATCGGCGTGGACCGCATGGTCCTGGCCGTCCTCTCGCACTCCTTCCACGAGGAGCAGCTCGAGAACGGGGAGACCCGCGTGGTGCTGAGCATCCCCGCTCCGCTCGCCCCGGTCAAGGCCGCCGTCCTGCCGCTCGTCAAGAAAGACGGCCTGCCCGAGCTCGCCCAGGAAGTGATGGACCTGCTGAAATACGACTTCAACTGCCAGTACGAGGAGAAGGACAGCATCGGCAAGCGCTACCGCCGCCAGGATGCCATCGGCACCCCGTTCTGCATCACGGTAGACCACGAGTCCCTCAGCGACCGCTGCGTAACGGTCCGCGACCGCGACACGATGGAGCAGACCCGCGTCCCGATTGTGGAGCTTCGCAGCATGATTGACGCCAAAGTCAACCTCAACAACCTGCTCCGCAATCTGTAATGGCACAGAGTTTCAATGAATTAGGTCGTATCGAGGCCATCCGCCAACTCTTCGAAGGGACGCCTTACCGCCCCTTTGAAGCGCCGGTGCGGTTCGAAGCGAAGCCGCAGGAATGCATCAGTTCCGCTTCGGGCCTCCTGCTGGAGGGAATCGATTTCGACCTGGTCTATTTCCCGCTGAAGCACCTCGGCCGCAAGGCCGTTCTGAAGGTCACGGGCGAGCTGTACGCCGTCCTGGCACAGCCCGAGAGCCTCACCGTCCAGCTGGGCGTGTCCGCGAAACTGGACTTCCTGCAGGTGCAGGAACTCTGGAGCGGGCTGGTCGCCGCCGCGCAGGAGCACGGCTACAAGCATCTCAGCCTGGATCTTCAACCCTCCCGCAACGGGCTCACGATCGCCGTCCATGCCACGGGCCGGCACGGCGCCGCCGTCTCTGCCGCCCGCCCGAAGGCGCATTCCAAGGACCTGATCTGCGTGTCGGGCGCCCTGGGTGCCGCTTTCCTGGGGCTTCAGGTGCTCGAGCGCGAACGGCTCAAGTTTGACAAGGGGTCAACGGACCGGGCCGCCCTGGAGCAGTACCGGATGCTCGTCGGATCCTATTTAAGGCCCGAAATGAGCCCGAATTTGCCCGCGCAGCTCGAGGATGGGAAGTTCACCCCCTCGTACGGTTACTTCGTCACCCGGGGCCTCGCAGACGCCCTGCTGCGCCTGCAGCGCGACAGCGGCCTCGGCGTCAAGGTCTATGCCGACAAAATTCCCTTCGAGGGCGGAAGTTTCGACCTGGGCCGCGAACTCAATCTCGATCCCGTGTCCGCCGCGATGAACGGCGGGGAGGACTACCACCTCCTTTACGTCATTCCGATCGCCCAGTACGAGCGTTTCCGCACGGAATTCCAGACCTTCGACATCATCGGCCACCTGGCGCAGCCGGAAGCGGGCGCCGTGCTCGTCTCTCCGGACGGCCTGGAGCACCCGGTCTCCGCACAAGGATGGACCAATCCAAATCCACAATAGTCTATGAAAAGAATCGCAACCCTTCTCGGCGCCATGATGCTGTTTGCATCTGCAGCCGGTGCTCAGAACATCCTGGGCGGCATCATTAGTTCGATTGGCAGCGGCAACGTCGGCGAGACCGTCGGCAACGTCCTTTCCAGCGTGGTAGGCGTCCCTGTCGATCTGACCGGCACCTGGACCTACGGCGGCGTCGGTGCTGCTGTCAAGAGCGACAACATCCTCAGCAACGTGGCCGGCAATGCCGCCATCAGCACCATCGAGTCCAAGGCTGACAACATTCTCGCCAAGGCGGGCATCTCCGCCGGCGCAGCGACCTTCACCTTCAACCAGGACGGCACCTTCTCTTTCAAGGCCGGCCGCCTGCCCGCCATCAACGGCACCTATGTGCAAAACGGCAGTGCCGTCACCCTGAAGTTCGGCAAAGCCCTGACCTTCCTCCAGATGGACGGCACGGTCAGCGCTGCCACGAACGGCTGCAAGATCCTCTTCAACGGCGAGAAGTTCATGGACTTCGCCCAGAAAGTGATCGAGTATGCCAAGAAGATCACCACCAGCTACGGTGTCGCCACCGTCGGCAACATCCTCTCCACCGCCAAGAGCGTGGACGCCGGATTCAAACTGACGCGCTAGTTTCCGTCAGATCCTTGGCGGCAAGCACCAGGAACATATCGTGCGAAGAGCCTCCGCCCGGACCGTTTTCGGATGATTTTACCAGCCAGGGTTATTTCGTTTTGCCAGAGGTAGTAATTCTCCGGAAATTATCCCGATAGCTGTCGCCGACGGGGATGTGCGTGCCGTCGTCGAGGGTGATGTTGCCGGCGCCCGTGGCGCGGACGCGGTCCAGGTTGACGATATAGGAACGGTGCACGCGCAGGAAGCGGCCCGCGGGGAGCGACGTCTCCAGGTTCTTCAGGCGCTCCAGGACGACCAGCGGCTGCGGCTCGCCGTCACGCCAGATCTTGACGTATTCGCTCATGCCCTCGACATAGCGGATCTGCGACGCTTCCACGCGGACATCCTGCCCCTCGGAGCGGAAGACCATCGAGACGCACTCAACGGGCGGCGCCGGCTGCTCCTCGCGCTGCTTCAGTTCGGCCTCCAGTTCGCGGATGCGG
>CAJOMY010000017.1 GCA_905235775.1 uncultured Bacteroidales bacterium
CCCCCTCTTACGGTGCCGGGGGTGGCACGGTTTCCGGAGACTGCTGCCACTTCCGCTGCACTGGCGGAAGCGGCGGTCAGTTCGACCAAGATCCGGAAAGCGCTGGAGGAGGGAAGGGTAGAGGATGCCGAGGCGATGCTGGGCTATGCGTACGGACTGCGGGGCGTGGTGGTGAGCGGCAAGCAGCTGGGGAGGACGATCGGCTTTCCGACCGCGAACCTGCGCCTGTATGATCCGATGAAGCTGGTACCCGCGAGAGGTGTGTACCTGACCGAAGTTGAGCTGCTGGGGCGGCATCTCTGGGGTATGACCAATGTCGCGGAGCCCATCGAGACCCACATTTTCGATTTCAGCGAGGACATCTATGGCCTCGACCTCGAGATCCGCTTCCGCCGCTGGCTCCGTCCCATGCGGGCCTTTGGCGGCCTGGACGCCCTCAAGGTCCAGCTCGCCGCCGACGAGGCCGTCTGCCGCGAACTGATCGGAACCGATTGTTGATTTCGGATTTTTTTCTTATCTTTGCAAAAGAAACAAACGGACAAGGGTTCTGCCGCACCAGGCAGGACTCCTTTTTAGTTAACCACACCAAAAAGATACTATGTCAGAAGCACACTACATGAGCCAGGAAGGGCTGGACAAGCTCAAGAAAGAACTCGCCGAGGCGTTGGCTCAGCGCCCGGTCATCGCCGCAGCGATTGCGGAGGCGCGCGAGAAGGGCGACCTCTCCGAGAATGCGGAATACGAATCGGCCCGCGAAGCGCAAGGGTTGCTGGAGCTTCGGATTGCGAAACTCCAGAACCAGGTCATCAATGCCAAGGTCCTGGACAGCTCGCAGCTGAATTGCGAGCAGGTCCAGATGCTCAATACGGTCAAGGTCGAGAACCTGGCCAACCACCGCATCATGGAATTCACCATCGTGGGCGAGAGCGAGGCCGATTTCTCGAAGGGCAGGCTCGCCGCCACGACCCCGATCGGCAAAGCCCTCATGGGCCATGCCAAGGGCGAGGTCGTCGAGGCCAACGCGCCCTCCGGCGTGTTGAAGTTCAAAATCCTTGATATCACTTTCTGATGGCAACGCTGTTCACCCGCATCGCGCAAGGCGAGATCCCGTCCTGGAAAGTGGCGGAGAGCGAAGACTACTACGCCTTCCTTGACATCAGCCCCCTCGCGCAGGGGCATACGCTCGTCATTCCCAAGAAGGTGGAGGATGACTATATCTTCCATCTCGATGCAGACACGTACGAAGGCCTTTGGGCCTTTGCGCGCAAGGTGGCGACGGCCCTCAAGGCCGCCGTCCCGTGCCAGCGCGTGGGTGTGGCCGTGCTTGGCATGGAAGTGCCGCATACGCACATCCACCTCGTTCCGCTCCAGACCGAGGGGGACCTGGATTTCCGCAAGGTACGTCCGGCCTTCACGCCGGAACAAATGGCGCAGACCGCCGCCGCGATTCTCTCCGAGTATGAAAAATTGCAATAAACTCCTGGCGCTCGCCCTGGCGGCGCTCTCGCTGGCCGCCTGCTCCGACAAGGCCCGCATCCGCGGCACCCTGGCCGGTGCCCCCGACCGTCAAATTGTTGTCAAACAGCTGGATATCAATGTTTACCGCGACCTTGACACCATCAAGACCGGCTCCGACGGCTCTTTCCGTTATGACGTGAAGGTAGCCAAAGGTCAGCCGGAGTTCATTTACCTCTTCTACGGAGACACGCGCATTGCCGCGCTGCTCCTCGAAAAGGGAGAAACCGCCACGGTGAACGCCGACACGCTCGGCCGGTATACCGTGAGCGGCTCCGACGGCTCCACGGAACTGGCCAGGATCGACCAGGCTTACGCCGCCTTCCTCTCCGAGCTTGACAGCCATGCGGATGAGCCGGCCGCGATGACCCGGATCTACGTCCAGCACTATCGTGACTGCGTCAAATATGTCCTGGAACATCCCTTCTCGCTGACCACGGTCCCCGTGTTCTTCGAGCGCCTGGGGACGAGCCCGGTGTTCTCGCAGCCGTCCGACGCCCTGCTTTTCCGCCAGGTTGCGGACTCCCTCGCGACGGTCTATCCGGCCTCCCGCTACGTCAAGGCCCTGGACCGGGAAGCCTCCCGGCGCGAGCGCATCTTCGAGTTGGGCAACAAAATCCAGGACGCTCCCGAGACCGCTTTCCCCGACATCGTCATGCCGGATATCAACGGTGAGCGCAAGGCTCTCTCCGAGGTGGAAGGCAAGGTGATCCTGGTGCACTTCTGGGATGCTTCCGACGCGGCGCAGAAGATGCTCAGCATCGATACCCTGCTGCCGATCTACCGGGAATACCACCCGCGCGGATTTGAAATCTACTCGGTCTGCGTGACGCCGGACAAGCCAGAATGGGCCTCCTCCGTGCTTGCCCAGAAACTGCCGTGGATCAACGTCAACGACGGCCTGGGTGCCGCTTCCCCGGCGGTCGTCACCTACAACGTGTCCGACCTTCCCGATTCCTTCCTGATCATCAACGGCGAGCTCAACACCGCGCCGGTCTCCGGGGGTGCCGACGGCCTGCGCAGGATGCTCTCGAAGCTGTTGCGTTAGAAAAGTTTCCTGCGGCTGACCGTGGCCACGAAATCCTTCAGGTAGAAGGGCTCGAAGTACGCCACGTCCCGGAATTCGCCGGCCGCGAACATCCGCTCCGCGGGGACGGGCATGGCGCCCGCACGCGGGCAAGTCTGCACGAAGTGCGCTCCCGGACCGGCGAGCGCGCTTCGGCATTTTTCGGCGCCGTCGCCGATGAAGAGCACGGGACCTGCATCGCGCTCGGAGCGATAACTCTCCGCATCCACGATGCGGGGTTCCACCTCACTCAACTGTCTGCCCTCCGGGCTGAAGACGGCCGTGTACACCTCCATGCGCCGCGCGTCGATCATCGGGATCACATAGCGGCAGCCGTCGGGCAGCAAGCCCTCGGCGCGCGCCTGGTGTACCAGCAGCTCCAGCGTGCCCACGGACAGCAGCGGGATGCCTGCCGCGAAGCAGATCCCCTTGGCCGTCGATACGCCCACGCGCAGGCCCGTGTACGAACCCGGTCCGGCGCTGACGCACACGGCATCGAGATCGGCGGCGCGCAGCCCCCGCTCCTGCAGGACTTCCTGCACGTAAGGGGCGGTCATCGCCGCGTGGGCGCGCGGCTCGGCGCTTTCCCGGCAGGCGACCACGCGGCCGTCTTCGGACAGCGCCACCGAACACAGCGAAGTGGAGGTTTCGATGAGCAGGATCCTAGGCATGGGCAGCGACGGCGGGATCGGCTCCGCCCGGGATAAAGGTCTTCAGGATGGGGAAGATGCTGTCGGCGATGTCTTTCAGGGCGTTGTACACCACGGCGTTCTCCATGGATTCGGGCCGGACCAGGTGCAGGGAGCTGTTGAGCGACTCGAACAGCAGGATGAGCAGACCGAGGACAAGGCCTACTTTGAGGACGGCGAAGACCAGTCCGAGCAATCCGTTCAGGAAACCGAGCGAAAGCGCCTTGAGCGTCTTGGTGATGAGCGCGCCGACCAGGTTGAGCGCCACGGCGGCCAGCACGGCGATCAGTACGAAACTGAGGACTTTCAAGACAGTGGGATCCAGCGTGATGCGCAGCCCGAGCCAATCGGCCAGGGGGGTGGAGAAATGGAATGCCGCCCAGGCGGCGAGCAGGATCGCCACCAGGTCTGCAACCTGCTTGACGAAGCCTTTCGAGATGCCGCTGACGATGGCCGGAACAAAACAGAGCAAAAGAATAATGTCCAGAATGGCCATAGTTTTGTTATATGAGTAGAATTCGTTAAATTTGCGAGCTAAAAATCAAACGCAAAATTAGGCAAAAAATATGACATTCAAAGAGTATAACGGCCTGGACCTGGTCTCCGTGGGGAAAGAAGTGCTCGAACGTTGGCGGGAACGCCATGCATTCGAGCGTTCGCTCACCCTCCGCGAGGGGGCTCCGGAGTTCGTTTTCTTCGAGGGACCGCCTTCCGCCAACGGCATGCCGGGCATCCACCACGTGATGGCCCGCTCCATCAAGGATGCCGTCTGTCGCTATAAGACGCAGGCCGGATTCAAGGTCCGCCGCCGCGCCGGCTGGGATACCCACGGGCTCCCGGTCGAGCTGGGCGTGGAGAAGAAGCTCGGCATCACGAAGGAAGACATCGGAACGAAGATTTCCGTCGCGGATTACAACCGTACCTGCCGCGAAGAGGTGATGAAATATACCGCCGAATGGCGCAGCCTGACCGAGCGCATCGGCTACTGGGTCGATATGGACGACCCTTATGTCACCTATGACAACCGTTATATCGAAACGCTCTGGTGGCTTCTCAAGGACATCTACGGCAAGGGCCTGCTCTACAAGGGCAAGAGCATCCAGCCGTACAGCCCGGCCGCCGGTACGGGCCTGAGCACGCACGAACTCAACCAGCCCGGCTGCTACCGCGACGTCAAGGACACCACCTGCACCGTGCAGTTCAAGGTCCTGGGCGAGGAGGATCTCTACTTCCTGGCCTGGACGACGACCCCGTGGACCCTTCCGTCCAACACCGCGCTCTGCGTCGGCCCCAATATCGATTACGTCAAGGTCCGCTCCGCGAACCCGTACACCGGCGCTCCCGCGACCTACATCGTTGCGGAAGCGCTCGTGAACACCCTTTTCAACGGCAAGATTCCCTTCGAGGTCCTGCCCGGCAGCGTCAAGGGCCGCGAGCTCGCGGGCATGCGCTACGAGCAGCTGATTCCCTGGTTCCGTCCGGACGGGGACGCTTTCCGCGTGATCACCGGGGATTATGTCAGCACCGAGGAGGGCACGGGCATCGTGCACATCGCGCCGACATTCGGCGCCGACGACGCCAAGGTGGGCCGCGCCGCCGGCATCGCCGCGCTGCAGGTCATCGACCGCAACGGCGATCCCCAGGCGCAGGTGGACCTGCAGGGGCGATTCTTCCGTCTGGAAGACCTCGATCCGGAATATGTCGCGACGCACGTCAGCCCGGACTACGGGGAATGGGCCGGCCGCTATGTCAAGAACGCCTACGACAGCTCCCTCGCCCCGGACGCGCCGACCCTCGACGTGGATCTGTGCGTGATGCTCAAGGCTGCCGGAAAAGCCTTCAAGATCGAGAAGCACGTCCACTCCTATCCGCACTGCTGGCGCACCGACAAGCCGGTGCTCTATTATCCGCTGGACAGCTGGTTCATCAAGACCACGGCCGTGCGTGAGCAGATGATGGCCCTCAACGGTCAGATCAGCTGGAAGCCGGAATCCACCGGCACGGGCCGCTTCGGCAAGTGGCTGGAGAACATCCAGGACTGGAACCTCAGCCGCAGCCGCTACTGGGGGACCCCGCTGCCCGTCTGGCGCACCGAAGACGGCAGGGAAGAGATCTGCATCGGCTCCGTGAAGGAGCTGTATGAGCGGATCGACCAGGCTGTCGCCGCCGGCTTCATGGCTTCCAACCCGCTGCGTGACCGGGGCTTCGACCCGGCCGACATGTCCAAGGAGAATTATGACCGGATCGACCTGCACCGTCCGTACGTGGACGAGATATTCCTCGTCAGCCCTTCGGGAAAGAAAATGACGCGCGAGACGGATCTGATCGACGTGTGGTTCGATTCCGGCGCCATGCCGTATGCCCAGACGGGACTGCGCGGCCTGGACAGCCCGGATTTCGGCAGCACGGCCGACTTCATCGCCGAGGGCGTGGACCAGACCCGCGGCTGGTTCTATACCCTGCACGCCATCCATACGATGGTCAGCGGCACGCCCGCATTCAAGCGCGTGATCTCCAACGGACTCGTCCTCGACAAGAAAGGCGAGAAGATGAGCAAGCGCCTGGGCAACGCCGTGGATCCTTTCCAGGCGATGGACAAGTACGGCCCCGACGCCCTCCGCTGGTACATGATGACCAATGCCCAGCCCTGGGACAACCTCAAGTTCGACGAGGCCGGCGTGGAGGAGGTCCGCCGCAAGTTCTTCGGCACGCTTTACAACTCGTACTCGGTGTTCGCGCTGTATGCCAACATCGACGGTTTCGACCCGGCGGCGCCGGCCGTGCCTTACGGGCAGCGGCCGATGTTCGACCGCTGGATCATCAGCCGGCTGCATACCCTCGTGAAGGGTGTCGTGGCCGCATACGAAGACTATGATATCACGACGGCGGGCCGCCTGGTGCAGGATTTCGTCTGCGACGACCTGTCCAACTGGTATATCCGCCTGAATAAGAAGCGCCTCTGGGGCAAGGGGATGGGGGAGGACAAACTCGCCGCGTACCAGACCCTCTACGAGGTGCTGAAGGGCGTCGCCCTGCTGGGCGCCCCGATCGCCCCCTTCTTCATGGAGCGCCTCTGGCTCGACCTCGTGCCGGACGCCGATTCGGTGCACTACTGCCCGATGCCGCGCTACGATGCCGCCCTGGTGGACGAAGACCTGGAGGAAAGCATGGGCTTTGCCCAGAAAGCTTCTTCGATGGTGCTGGCCCTGCGCAAGAAGGTCGGCATCAATGTCCGCAAGCCGCTCGCCAAAGTGCTGGTGCCCGTGCTGGACGACAGCGTCAAGGAGCACATCCGGCGCGTCAGCGACATCTTCCTGACCGAAGTCAATGTCAAGGAAATCGAGTTCCTGCACGACACCGTGGGGCTCATCACCAAGAAGATCAAGCCCAACTTCAAGACCCTCGGCAAGATCTACGGCAAGCAGATGAAGGAAATCGCCGCGGCCTTCGCGCAGCTCTCCCAGGAGGAGATCGCCGCCGTCGAGCGCGCCGAAGCGGCGTATGTCCTGCACCTGCCTTCCGGCGACGTGACCCTGAACAAGGGCGACTACGAGATCAGCTCCGAGGACATGCCCGGCTGGCTCGTCGCCACCGAAGGCTCGCTTACGCTGGCCCTGGACATCGTCCAGACGCCCGAACTCATCCGCGAGGGCCATGCCCGCGAGCTCATCCATCCGATCCAGACCCTCCGCAAGGACAGCGGATTCGAGATCACGGACCGGATTGACACGCTGATCTACGCCGACGGCGCCGCCGCGGAGGAGATCCGTGCCGCACTCTCCGCACATGCGGAATATGTTTCCGCCCAGACGCTTTCACGCTCCCTGGACCTGCGCCCGCTCGCCGAGGCCCCGCAGGGAGCCGCCGAAGTGGAGTGGGGCGATGGAACTATCTTCATAACTGTTCACAGATAATATCGTTAACCATTTTCTATCATGGAAAAGACAGACCAATCTGCCAAAACCCGTTATTCGGATGCCGAACTCGCCGAGTTCAAGGCCATCATCGAGGAGAAGCTTGCCAAGGCCAAGGCCGAGTACAACACCCTCCGCCAGGTGGTGATGCACAACGGTACCAACGACATCGAAGACACGACGCCGTCCTTCCGGACCGTCGAGGACGACGGGGCTTTCCAGCTCTCCAAGGAGGAAGCCAGCCAGATGGCCCAGCGCCAGTACAAGTTCATCCAGAACCTGGAAGCTGCCCTGGTCCGCATCGAGAACAAGACTTATGGCGTTTGCCGCGTGACCGGCAAGCTCATCCCGAAGGAGCGCCTGCGCCTCGTCCCGCATGCCACCCTGACCGTCGAGGCCAAGGAAATGCTCGCCAAGCAGGGTAAGAACTAGCGGAAAATGAAGCTTTCCCAAGGCAAGCGACTCCTGTTGCTGGGCATTTTGCTCGTCGTGATCGACCAGGTAATCAAGTACCTGGTCAAGACGAACATGGAGCTGGGGCAGCAGATCTACGTGATCGGGCAATGGTTCCGCCTGTGTTTCGTGGAGAATGAAGGCATGGCCTTCGGCATGGCGTTCGGCGGACAGGTTGGCAAGTTCCTGCTCTCGCTTTTCCGCATCGTGCTGAGCGGCGCCCTGGTATGGTGGATTTCTTCCCTGATCAAGAAGGGCAATACCCCGAAAGGGGTGCTGGTGGGCCTGACGCTGATTACGGCCGGCGCCGTCGGCAACATTATCGACTGCCTCTTCTACGGCCTGATCTGGGACTATGCCCCGTTCATGTTCGGCAAAGTGGTGGACATGTTCTTCTTCCCGATCATCCGCGAGGGGGAGCGGGTGATTTTCTTCAGTCCGGTGTTCAATTTCGCCGATTCCTGCGTCACCGTCGGGGCGTTCTACCTGATTCTGTTTCAGTGGAAGTTCTTCGCCAAAGACGAAAAAAAATAGTTATTTTTGCATCCCTGTTCCGGAAGGTTGGCCGAGTGGTCGATGGCGGCAGTCTTGAAAACTGTTGAGCGGCAACGCTCCGGGGGTTCGAATCCCTCACCTTCCGCCATATGAAGAAGATACAGATGACCACGCCGCTCGTGGAGATGGACGGCGACGAGATGACCAAAATCCTCTGGAAGATGATCAAGGACGAGCTCATCCTGCCGTTCGTGGACCTCAAGGTGGAGTATTATGACCTGGGACTTCCCAAGCGGGACGAGACGGGCGACCGGATCACCATCGACGCCGCCCAGGCCTGCAAGAAATACGGCGTGGGCGTCAAGTGCGCCACCATCACGCCCAACGCGCAGCGCATGACGGAGTACAAGCTCCACCAGATGTGGAAGAGCCCCAACGGCACGATCCGTTCCATCCTGGACGGTACCGTCTTCCGGGCGCCCATTACCATCCCCTCCGTCCATCCGGTGGTCAAAAACTGGGAGAAACCCATCACCATCGCCCGCCATGCCTACGGCGACGTGTACAAGAGCGTCGAGCTGAAGGCCGAGGGGCCCGGGACGGCGAAGCTGGTCTTCGACGGCGAGGACGGCAGCCACAGCGAGGCGGTGATCCAGGCGTTCCGGGGGCCCGGCGTCATCCAGGGCATGCACAACACTGATGCCTCCATCCGTTCCTTCGCCCATGCCTGTTTCCAGTACGCCGCCGACACCCGGCAGGACCTCTGGTTCTCCACCAAAGACACCATCTCCAAGACCTACGACGCCCGCTTCCGGGAGATCTTCGACGAGGTCTTCCAGGACTACAAGGCCCGCTTCGAGGAGCTCGGAATCACCTATTTCTACACCCTGATCGACGACGCGGTCGCGCGCGTGATCCGCAGCCGGGGCGGCTTCATCTGGGCCTGCAAGAACTACGACGGCGACGTGATGAGCGACATGGTCTCCACGGCTTTCGGCTCACTGGCCATGATGACCAGCGTACTCGTGAGCCCGGACGGCACCTATGAGTACGAGGCGGCCCACGGGACGGTGACGCGTCACTATTACAAGTATCTGCAGGGCGAGGAGACGTCCACCAACCCCATGGCGACCATCTTCGCCTGGAGCGGCGCCCTGCGCCAGCGCGGCCTGAAGGACGGCCTGCAGGAGCTCGTGCAATTCGCGGACAAGCTGGAAGCGGCCTGTTTTGACACCTTGGGCGAAGGCATCGCCACCAAGGATCTCGTGAGCCTGATGGAAGGCGTCACGCCGAAACCGGTCAACTCCGCCCGGTTCATCGCGGCCATCCGCGAGCGGCTGGCGGCCCGGATCTGAGTTCGCTGGCGTCCGCGCCGGATTACCGGTCCGCGGCGGCTCAATACTCGTACAGCCGGATGTGCAGGATTTTCCATTCGTCCACGCCGATCCGGGCGTGGCGACCCTGGTGAGTCTGGTCGCCATTGTGGCGGCGGAGGAACTGCATCCGGCCCTGTGCGTCTATGGCCACTTCGTCAACAGAGAGAAGTCCCAGGCGGGTGCCCGTGAATCGCGGTGCGGGCGACGCGGATGCGCTGCCGGTCTCGGCAAAACCGTCTTCGCCCAGTTCTTCGCGCCGCTCTTGCCGTTTCTCCGTGCTCGTCTTGAAATCGACCACCACGCCGCTGCCGGCCAGCAGATAGTCGTGGCGGCCCAGGCGGACAAGCATGGCGCCCCCCTCGGGCCAGACCGAGCCGTCGATGGCGAAGGGGGCGAAGCCCAATGCCTGATGCTCGCCGAAGCTGTAGAGCGCACGCACGCCGCTGTTCTCGCAGCAGCGGCTTTCGGGGATGAAGAGGCGGTTCTTCACTTTGCCCCCGTCCTGCGGCCGGGCGGGCATGGCATATTGTCCGGCCCAGGATTTGAACCCGGTGTCGTAAATGTCCGGGGCCAGGATATCGACGCTGGGCGCCTCTTTCTTCCAGATATCGGCGAGATGGGCGAGCGGACCTGCTGACGGATATTCGCCCGGTTTGCGTCCCCGGCTGTTCATCGCCGCGTTGACGTAGAGCGGGATGTCATGGATTTCGCGGGCGGCACGGGCCAGCTGCTCCACGAAGCGGGCGTAGCCCTGTGCCATGAATTTCTCGTCGGCATACTCGTCCGTACCGTAGCGCTCCGCCCATCTCTCCTCGCGATAAACTTTCTCCGCCAGCGGCGAATGGTCGCGGGCCGACTCCAGCATACCGATTTTATTCTCGATCTGCATCATGATGACCACCTCGCGCCCGGGGTCACGATCCGCAATGTGCCGCATGAGGGCGGAGAAGGCCTTCAGATCGGCCTGCAGCACATTGTCGCTGAAGCAGGAAGCGATTTCCAGCGGCTTCCCTTCAGCCGTCATCGCCCGGGGGAAGCGCTTGACGTCCTGTTTGAACCAGGCAGGCGCATAGCAAGACATGGAGTTTTTCCATGTGCCGAACCAGAGGAAGATGACCCGCAGGCGTTCGCGCCGGGCCGCCTCGATGGTGCGGTCGATGAGCGTGAAGTCAAAATGTCCCTCCACGGGCTCCATCAGTTCCCAATAGGCCGGCACGAGCACGGTATTCAGCCCCAACGCCTCCATCCGCGGCATCACCTCGTCGATGTCATCGACCGAACTCGCCGCAGAATTGCTCAGCTCTCCGCCCAGGACGGGATAATCAATCAGTTGTGCGCTGGCCCATATCGGTATCAGCATCGAAAACAGAATGGAAGCAAAACGAATCATACCCATAAAATACGGATGAATAACAAGCGCCTGCAACACGGCTGACCGGCCGCTATGCGTCTGCGAAGATGCGGCCGTCGTCGAGGGTGATGCGGAGCTTGGTGTATTCGCTGTGGAAGTCGTGCTGCAGGCGGTCGAGGTAGCGGGCGCTCTCCCATTTGCACATCGGCAGGTCGTGCAGCAGGTAGTTGCCGCAGGTCTCGGGACGCGCGGCAGGGACTTCGTCCTGGGTGAGGATCCACTGCAGGCATTCGATCGTCAGGCGCCGCATGTCTTCGACGGTGTATGTCCCGGTCATGATGACGTACATGCCCGTGAGGCAGCCCATAGGCCCCACATAGACGACATCGTCCTTCACCTCGCTGTTGCGCATCCAGGTCGCCATCAGGTGCTCCAGGCTATGGATGGCGGCCGGGGCGACGGCGGGTTCCCGGTTCGGTTCGGTGATGCGCAGGTCGAAGGTGGTGAAGCCCTTGTCCTCGCGAGAAATGTAGATTCCCGGCTTGAGGTGGGTGTGGTCGATGGTGAAACTCTGAATGACTTCCATACGGATTCTTTTTTCGCAAAGGTAGTCTTTTTTGGGGATAAACTGGTCCCGTGTCCGGTCCGCTGTGTGCAGGACTGGCAGTGCCGAATTTGCAATAAAACGCATTTTCCCCGTGTAATCGGGTGTTTTTCATGCATTTCTACATAAACGTGTGGTGCTTTTCAGATATTTTTCGTATATTTTTGAAGTGGTTTTTTCAATAAGCACCCTATGGAACAGGACGAAGCCACTGCCCAAATCTCCCTGACGGACCAGGAGTTTGCTATTCTGCGGCTCATTGCCGCCGGACAATCCACCAACAAAATCGCCGGGATGCTCGGCTTGCAACCGTCCACCATTATGTGGTATCGGAAGCGGCTTCATCGAAAGTTCAATGTCCACAATATGGCAGGACTTATCTACAAGGCCGGGGAACTGCACATCATCTGAAATTACAAACACCAAAAGACACCGCATATGAAAAAGATTGCATTACTTATTACTTGTATCGCGCTCGCGGGCGCACCCGCCAGCGCGCAGAGCCTTCTGGAGCGCCTTGGCAACCGGGCCAAGAACGCTGCGGAGAACAATTTGGGGAACAAGGTGGAGAAGGGCGTGAATGACATCCTGGACGGGAATGTGGGGAACAAGAAGAATCAGGAGAATACCCAGAGTTCCCAGACCACCCAGACAGCAGCAGTATCAGCTGCGGCCGAAGGCACCTGGACCTGCCCGGAGTGCGGCTACGCCGGCAACACCGGCAAGTTCTGCGAAGAGTGCGGGACCAAGAAGCCGGAAGGCGCCGGTGCGGCAACCGGCGCTCCGCAGGAGAACAAGGCCAAACTGGCCTATGCCAAGAGCGACTTCGTACCGGGCGACGAAATTTTCTTCGACGACCCCGTGGAGAACGAACAGGTGGGCGAATTTCCGTCCAAATGGGATGCCGGATACGGCGAGACAGAGATTGTAAGTTTTAATGACGCCCAGGCTATTGAACTCCATAAATCGGCCAAGATTATGCCGCTGATGAACCAGAAGGAGTATCTTCCCGAAGAGTTCACGGTGGAGTTTGATGTATGGACAGAGCTTATCCCCGAAGGCTCCGGTTATGGTACGGCCCTGAATCTGGACTTCAAACAACAAGGCGGCGGCACAGCTCGTTGGCATATTCTGGCCAGTTCCCAGCGGCCTGGCACCTCCGACCATCAGGCGTATGGTGATTTCAACGCAAAGAAGCCCGACGGAGAAACTGTGCGGGCGCAGGTGAAGTCGGAAGACTTCCTCCCGCTTCTGGAACCCGATTCCTGGACACATATCGCCGTGTCTTTCAACAAACGCGCTTTCAAGGCGTACATCAATGGCACCCGTGTCATCAGCATACCCAATATGGCCCGACCGGTTTCACTGTCCATCGAATCCGACCTACATCCGCAGGCGCACGCCTGGATCAAGAACTTCCGGATGGCCCAGGGGGCCGTGCCGCTCTATGACCGCCTGGCATCCGATGGGAAGATCGTGACCTACGCCATCACCTTCGATACCGGCAAGGCCACCCTCAAGCCGGAGGCCGATATTGAGATCAACCGCATCAAGGGACTTCTGGACAAAGATCCGTCCCTGAAATTCGAGGTCCAGGGCCACTGCGACAACACCGGAAGCGATGCCGTTAATGATCCGCTGAGCCAGAAACGCGCCGAGGCCATCGTCGCCCGCCTGGTGGAATTGGGCATCAGCGCCGACCGCCTCACCGCCGTGGGCAAAGGCTCCCACGAACCCATTGCCGACAACTCCACTGACGAAGGCCGCGCCAAGAACCGCAGAGTGGAATTCATCAAGAAGTGAGTGCAGAGTGAAACTTGTTTCAACTCTGCCGAACGCCGCCGATGAATTGAGAAACAATTTGTAAAGAAATAAAACAACTGAATATGAAAAAGTTAGCACTATTGTTATGCTTGTCGGCCTTGACGCTGACAGGCAATGCGCAGGGCCTTGGCCTTCCGGACAATTCCGCCAGCAAACCGGCCCAGGCAGCCAAGACCAATACCTCCTACTCTGCTGTTGTAACGTATCCCAGCCACTCCGAAAATGTCTATTTTGACTTGGGGCAGATGACCACATATGTAAAAAAAGGTAATGGCGAACGGCGGATTGAAAAGATGGATAGTCTGGTAACCTACCAGCTCAACGATAATAAGAAGACCTACGAGGTCGTTTCCCTTCAGGGCATCACAACCCAAGCCAAGACAACAAAGAAGATTGACGTGAAGTTGGAAGAGGCGGTTTATGCCGGCCGATGGTGCATTATCGAGTCTTACAAACAGCAGGAAAACGACATTTCGCTGGAGGGCGGCAAGATGTCCAATGCTGTCAGCACTACCGAATTTGTGGTCTATACGGATATGGAAACCGGAATTGTGCTTCGCGAGGACCAAAATGGAGGCACGATGATGTCCCTTTCCCATATTACGCTGGGAACGCAGCTGGGCCTCCGCTTCAGCATCCCCAACGATTATGCAAAATCCGGAAGCAAGGATATGGGCAAGATGGTTTCGGACATAAAGAAAGCCCAGGATTCTACAGACCCTGCTGCCGCGATGCAGGAATTACTCAAGAACATGGACCAATACAAGAAAAAATGAAAAAGGCTTTATTCTTAGCGCTGATGAAGGCCGCAAGCCAAAACAAATAAAGAATTTTGTCTATCTTTGCGATTATGAGGAAATTAATCACCCTGCTTCTGCTACTGCTGCCGATGGTCTGCCACGCCTACCGCGACCACCGGGGACGGGATCTTGATTCGTTGGAGCGGACCATCTCGCATTGGACGGCGGAGTCGCTCTCGAAGGCGGATGAGCAGGCGCGGACGGCGTATTGCAGCACCTGCCGCCAGCTGGCCTGGGGCTATCTTCAGGTGGACGGCCCCCGCAGCGTGTATTATGCCAAACGGGCCATCGAGGCGGGGTTGTTGTCGGATGACCAGCGCTCCATCTATGATGCCTCGATTCTCATCGGCCAGTATTTCTGGGCAAGGGAACATTATGACAGCGCTCGGGTGTATTATAACCAGGCGTCCGCGGCCCTGGCGCAGATGGAAGCGGCCTGGGATGACCCGGACCCGCACGACCTGGAGGCGATGCAATCCCGCCTGTGGGGCACGCTGGGCAACTTCTACGCGGCGCAGGATTCACTGGAACAGTTTGCCTATTATTACGGAAAGGCTGGTAAGGTATTCGAGAAATGGGAGTGGTGGGAAGACTGCTCTACCCTTCACGAGAACATCGGCGAGATCTATACTGACAATGGAGACTTGAAGCTCGCCAAGCCCGAATACGAGAAGGCGCTGGAATTTGCCCGGCAGTCCGGAGATTCGCTGATAATTGCCAAAGCGATGTATGGCCTGGGCCGATGGCATCAAGAATCCGGGCACACCGCCAAGGCGCTGGAGTACCTGACCCAGGCAGAGGAGTACTTCGGAGAGCACGCACGGGAGGAGGCTTATGCCCGTGCAGATACCCTGGCCGTGATGAATGCCGCGCACGAGGAGCTCTACCGCAATGCCCGGATGCTGGCCATAGGCGCTTTCCTGGTACTTCTCCTTACCATAGGTGGAAGCCTTCTGGTCCGGAGACTGCGGCTCACCAGGCAGGAGCTCACCGAGACCTCGGCCGTGCTGGATGAGACCATCGAGGAACTGCGGCCGGAGACGGCGGACGCCCGGGTGGAGCTCAACGATCGTGAGAAAGACATCGCCCGCCTCCTGGTGGAAGGCAAGACCACGCAGGAAATTGCCGAGGCGGTGCATCTGGGTACGAATACCATCCTCTGGTACCGCAAGCGCCTCTACGCCAAGTTTGATGTACACAATGCCGCCGCGTTCGCCACGGAAGTGAGCAAGCGAGGTATTCTGGATTAAAAGTTGCCGTCGTGAGGAGGTGGCTGCATTTTTTTAAGGATTAATGGCTATCAATCTCAAAGTGTTTGAGAAACTGACCGACAAGTACGACTACTTCCGATAATCTGCCTCATTCCATGTATTTTCTGCATCAATTTCCAAGATTTGATGCAGATAATTCGTTTTTGATGCAGAAAAAAGCTATATTTGCCCTGTAAACCGAATGCGCTATGCACGAATTTGATTTCATAAACCGCCCGAAAGATCTCCTCACGCCGGAGGTCGTTGCCCTGCTGACCCGGCTCCACGAGTGCCGGGGACGTCAGGAGCTGTTTATCGAGGCCGAGCCGGACGTCCTGACCGCTTTGCTGGAGGTAGCGAAGATTCAGAGCACCGACGCCTCCAACCGTATTGAAGGTATCTATACAACTGACGAACGGCTGAAGGCCATTGTCCAGGAGAAGGTCAAACCCCGCAACCGTAACGAGGAAGAGATTTCTGGCTATCGTGACGTGCTGGCGACCATCCATGAGTCCTACGAGTATATATCTCCTCGCCCCAATAACATCCTGCAGCTGCACCGGGACCTTTACTCCTTCAGCGGCAGCGCGGTGGGAGGCACGTACAAGAACTCCGACAACATCATTGCGGAGAAGCATGCCGACGGCACGGAAACCGTCCGCTTCCGTCCGGTTCCGGCCTTCCAGACAGCGGACGCCATGCTGAACCTCTGCACCCAATACAACGATGCCATCGAAGCCGGCACATACGATCCGCTTCTTCTGATGCCGATGTTTATCCTGGACTTCCTCTGCATCCACCCTTTCAACGACGGCAACGGCCGCATGAGCCGTCTCCTGACGCTCCTTCTCCTGTACCGGTCCGGATTTATCGTGGGCAAGTACATCAGTATCGAGATGCTCATCGAGATGAGTAAAGATTCTTACTATGAAGCCCTTCAGGAGAGTTCCCGCAACTGGCACGAAGACGGGAACGACTACCTGCCCTTCCTCAAATACATGCTTGGGGTGGTTGTCAAGGCCTACAATGAGTTCGAAGACCGCGTGGAACACCTCCGTTACCGCAAAGTGTCCAAGCCTGAGCGAATCAAGGCCGTCATCGAGCGCACCCCCGGGAAAATCACCAAGAAAGAGATTGCCC
>CAJOMY010000018.1 GCA_905235775.1 uncultured Bacteroidales bacterium
CAACCAGACCACCTTTAACATCGTGCTCGAGGACGACACCGAGATGCTCGAAGAGACCGTGGTCATCGGTTATGGCGTCCAGCGCAAGAGCGACCTGACCGGCGCCGTGGCTTCCGTCCGTTCGGAAGACCTGGAGAACCGCTCCACGACCGATGCCGCCGCCGCCCTGCAGGGCAAGGCCGCCGGTATCCAGATCATCAACTCCTCCGGCGCCCCGGGTTCCGGTGCGGATATCCGCGTCCGCGGTTATTCCTCCAACTCCGGCAACATCGGACCGCTCCTCATCGTCGATGGTCTGAAGGTGGACAATATCCAGTACCTCGATCCGACCATGATCGAGTCCATGGAAGTCCTGAAGGACGCCGCTTCCGCCGCCATCTACGGTGCGCAGGCCGGTAACGGCGTCGTCCTCATCACCACCAAGCAGGGCAAGGAAGGCACGGCCCACATCAGCTACAACGGCCGCTTCACCCTCCAGACCCTCGGCAAGAAGGCGGACATCTTCAAGGCGCAGGAATACATTGAATATCAGAAAGCCATCGGCAACATCACGGACGACCTGCTGAACAGAAACGGCTACAACGGCCAGGATACCGACTGGTATGACGCCGCCTTCCAGCCCAGCTGGAGCCAGCAGCACGGCATCACCTTCCAGGGTGGCAACCGCAACGGTCACTTCTTCACCTCCCTCAACTACGTCGACAACGACGGTATCTTCGTGGGCAAGAAGGATGTGTACAACCGTCTGACCGCGCAGATCAACGCCGACTACCAGCTCTTCAAGTGGTTCCAGGTCTCGACCAACAACTCCATCGAGAAGTGGAGCCGCAAGTCCGTCTCCAACGGCTACGGTTCCGTGCTGAACTCCGTGGTCTCCATCGACCCGCTCACCCCGGCCTACATCTCCCGCATCGAGGACACCCCGGGCGGCATGCAGGAGCACTACGCGACCAACCCCGAACTGATCCCGAGAGATCCGACCCACAACAACGACTTCTACGGCACGTCCAAGTACCTCGAGGAAGCCACCGGCAACCCGCTCTTCCAGCGCGACAAGACCGACGCCACCAGCGAGGGCTTCAACATCCGCGGTTCCCTGGCCGCCAACCTCACGCCGATCCAGGGCCTGACCTTCACCTCCCGGCTTGGCTACCGCATCAACCAGAACAGCAGCCACAACTACACCAAGCCCTACTGGCTTACCGCCATGGCAAATTCCAACAACCATGTCATTTCCGCCAACGTCAATACGGGCTGGTACTACCAGTGGGAGAACTTCGTGAACTTCAACCGCACCTTCGGCAAGCACACCGTCGGCGCCATGGCCGGTATGTCCTACACCGAGAGCCACAGCGACAACGCCAGCCTCTCCGCCAGCGGTCCGGACGCCCTGAAGGGTTATGAGCCGAACTTCCTGTACATCGACTATGTGAATCCCATCGAATCCACGACCAGAAGCTATGGCAACGCGCCGAGCATGAGCGCCCAGCTGTCCTACTTCGGCCGTCTGATGTACACCTTCGACAACCGCTACAGCATCCAGGCCAACTTCCGTGCCGACGCCTACGACTCCTCCAAGCTCTCCAAGCAGGCCCGCTGGGGTTACTTCCCCTCCGTGTCCCTCGGCTGGACCATCAGCAACGAGCCGTTCTTCAAGGACAACGTGAGCCGCAACGCCGTCTCCTTCCTGAAGATCCGCGGTTCCTGGGGTCTCAACGGTAACGTCAACGTCCTGAGCAACTACCGCTACTCCACCTCCATCGCCATGAACGGACAGTACTATCAGTACAATCCGTCCGACGGCGCCGCTGCCGCGACCTATGGCTCCATGCCTTCCGGCCTCGCGAATCCTGACTTGAAGTGGGAGACCTCCGAGCAGTATGACGCCGGTCTCGACGCCCGCTTCCTCAACAACCGCCTGACCCTCACCGTGGACTGGTATCGCAAACTCACCAACGACCTCCTGATCGAGATCAGCAACCTGCCGGAAATCGGCGTGGCCAGGTCTTGGGTGAACGCCGGCAAGGTGCTCAACCAGGGTCTCGAGTTCGAACTCGGCTGGAAGGACAGCATCGGCGACTTCCACTATAGCGTCAACGCCAACCTCTCCACCCTGAAGAACCAGGTCCTCGAGGTCCACTCCCTGGTCGACCGCATCACCACCGACGTCGTGAGCGGCCTCAACGAAGTGCTCGTTTCTTCCTTCGAGGCGGGCTATCCGATCTGGTACTTCCGCGGCTACAAGTACGCCGGCGTGGACCAGGCTACCGGAGCTCCGATCTATTACGACGCGGATGGCAAAGAAACCGCCACCCCGGGTCCGAACGACCTGCAGTACCTCGGCGAAGGTATTCCGAGCCTGACCTACGGTCTGACGGTCAACCTCGCCTGGAAGGGCCTTGACCTCGTGATCTTCGGTACCGGCGCCGCCGGCAACGAGATCTACAACCTCATGGTCTCCGCCGACCGTCCCAAGACCAACGGCCTGAACTACTTCTGGCGCAACTCCTGGGGCAACCCGGCCGTGAACAAGGCCGACGCCAAGTTCCCGGATGTGAATCAGGTCGCCAGCAGCTGGACGTTCTTCAGTTCCAGCGCCGCCGTCTTCAACGGTTCCTTCTTCAAGATCAAGCAGATCCAGCTCGGTTACACCCTGCCTAAGCAGATCACCCAGAAGGCCCTCATCAGCGATCTTCGCTTCTTCGTCTCCCTGGACGACTTCTTCACCTTCACGAGCTATCCGGGTGCCGATCCTGAAACCGCTTCCCTCAACAGCACTTCTTCCCGTGGCGTGGACTCCGGTTCGTACCCGACCACCAAGAAGGTCGTCTTCGGTGTGAATCTGACGTTCTAATGCTAAAAGATAACTGAATATGAAAAAGATAGTTTATTCTATTCTCGCCATTGCCGCTCTCTTCACCGCAGTCTCCTGCGAGAAGAATCTCGACATCCCGCAGAAGGGCGTCGTCGCCATCGAGGACTTTTACCAGACCGATGCCGATGCTGAAGCTGCCCTGGCGGCTGCTTATGCCCGCTTCGCGACCCGTATCACCGGTCAGGACGGTTCCTCCATCTACACCGACTACAAGGCCGCCCTCAACAACTGCGGTGACGACATGTATGCCGCCGGCTCCAACTTCGGCGACAATGACTTCATGGCCCAGCTGGACGAGTTCCGCCTCGACACCGGCAACCAGGTGATCGACCACTTCTACAGCAACCTGTTCCAGGTGAACTACGCCTGCAACCTGGTGATCGACAATTTCAAGGACGGCCTGCCCAACGGCGGCCAGACCGCGACGACCAAGCGCGTAGTGGCCGAGGCCCGTGTCATGCGTGCCTACATTTATTTCCTGCTCACCGCGCTGTGGAACACCCCGCCGATGATCGACCATGTGATCACCGAGGGTCTTCCCTACAACTCTGACAAGGATCCCGACAACCCGATGACCCATGATGATCTGTTCCGCTGGGTCGCCAGCGAGTGCGAAGCAGCGGTGCCTGACCTCGACGAGCGCAAGAGCACGTCCGACAAGGACGGGGCCGTGAAGGTGACCAAGGGTTTCGCCTGGGCTGTCCAGGGCAAGGCGCTCCTCTTCGCGAAGGACTACACCGGCGCCAAGACCGCGCTCAAGAAGGTCATCGACTCCGGGAAGTATGAGCTCGTTCCCGGTGACAAGTACTGGCAGAATTTCCACGTCGAAGGCGACGCCAACGAGGAGAAGGTGTTCGAACTCAATATCGAGTACAACTCCGCACTTGGCGCCTGGGGCGGCCAGATCCAGCGTTCCACCTGGATGGAGGCCAACATCTGGAACTGGCGCTCCGACCACTTCGTGAAGGGTGCTTCCCCGCATGGTAAATATACCGGCGGTGTTGACGGTTGGGGCGGACTCGGTGTCCCGAAGTGGTTCGGCGACGAGTTCTTCGCCAACGACGGTCACTCCCCGCGCTTCGACGCCACGCTCATCACGATCTCCGACGCTGTCTACGGCATGGAGTACAACAATGCCGAAATCAACGACATGACGCTGGATCAGAAGAAGGTTTCCGACAAGATCGGCATCGAGGATCCGCAGGACGGTCTCTACGGCCAGTCCTTCTACCTGCCGCTCAAGCAGCTCCTCCGCGCCACCGACGCCGGCGCCTATGGCAGCAACGTCCGCCTGAACAACGGTGTGATCATGCGCTACGCCGAGGTGCTCCTGCTCTACGCCGAGGCTTGCCTCCAGAGCGGAGATAGCGGCCAGGCCGAATGGGTCATCAACGATAAGATTCGCGCACGTGCCGGTCTGGATCCCCTCCCGACCGTCAACATGGATGTCCTCAAGAAGGAGAAGTCCTATGAGCTCTGGCTCGAGGGCAGCCGCTGGCTCGACCTGCTCCGTTGGGGCGACACCGACCGCGTGAAGAATGCCGGTCAGGCCGTGCCGAAGCTCTTCGACAAGATTCACCGCGCTCCGAAAGCCGGCGAGAATCCGATCTGGGAGAACGGTACCGAGGCTGACAGCCGTTTCTACATCGTGGAGACCCACGAGGCCATCGACAAGGGCTACAAAGTCGGTTTTGTGGCCGGCAAGCACGAGTTCTTCCCGTTCCCGAAGTCGGTGATGGACAAGAACCCGAACATCGTCCAGAACCCTGGGGATTGGGAGTAGTCCTGATTAACAGTCAACCCTGTTAACTTCCCTCTCGGAGCGGGCCCCTTGGGGCCCGCTCCTTTTTATCCACCTCACCTCACCCTACTCCGCCAACGCGATTATTCGGTCAAGTTCTATCAACTTCCGGAGGTCAGGGGCGTTAAAAATACCTTTCTTACAGGGATGCGTTACTTTTCTTCCCATCTTCGGCGGAAAATGATTTCAGCTATGAAAAATCTCGAAGAACCCCGTATCAAGTACATCTCCCGCAAAGCCAAGGGAGTTTACGCCAACATCCTGCTTGACGACTGGTTCAAGCGTACCTTCGAAGAGCTGCCCAGCAGCAAGCGCCTGCTCACCCTGCTCCTGCAGGAGCTCATCCCTGAGCGCCGGATCGTCGACATCAAGTACGCTCCCCAAGAGCACACCAATCCCAATCCCGACAAGCGCGGCATCCGCGTCGATGTCGAAGCCACCGACGCCGACGGCACCCGATTCCTGGTGGAGATGCAGCGCGAGCCGCAGGATTATTTCTACGAGCGCGCGGTCTACAACGCCTCCCACTGCGTCATCCGCCAGCTGGAGAAAGGCGACGAGGAGTACGAGTTTCCGCCGGTCTATTTCATCGGGCTGGTGGACTTCCCCCCGCATGACGACCCGGATCGGGTCCTCTACCGTTACGCTTTGTATGAGGATACAGACAAAGAACTGATGACCGACCGCCTGCACTTCATCCTGCTCGAGCTGCCGAATTGCGGACGCGCCCTGACCCCGGACGCCACCATCCTGGACAACTTCTGCTTCTCGATGCACAACATGCAGTTCCTGGAGGAACGGCCGTCCGATCTGCGACAGGAAATCTTTGAACTATTGTTTGATGCGGCAAATATTGCTACATTTGCTCCCGAGGACAGAATCAAATACGAATACGCCATGACCACCGAACGTGACATACGCAACCAGATCCGCTACGCCGAGAAGAAAGGCGTCGAGAAAGTCGCCCGGGAGATGCTGAAGATGGGTCTGGAGACACAGATCATCATTCAGGCCACCGGCCTCACCGAAGAGCAGGTCCGTGCGCTTATGCCGCCCCCGGCCTCCGCTTGAGTCTCTTTCCCGAAAGAATCATCGGGCGGACCGCAGCTGCGGCCCGCCCTTTTCCCATCCAGATCCGTCCAGGTCTTAACTGCCCTGTCCATGGTCTCGGCCGTTCGTCCCCGTCATGCCCGGAGGATGCTTGCGGGCAACGAGCCTGTCGAGTATTCAGGGCTGCCTGAAGAACAAGTACGGACTTTGAACAGATAATGATTACAGGCAAATGGGACGACCGTTTGTGCAATAACTTTTTTAATATATATTTGTATTAGAAATCAATTATTAACTACGTGTATATGGAAGAGCGAATCCGACCTGAGAAGTCGATTTTCGTGAAAACCGGCTCCAGCATCAAGCGAATCCAGAGCAAGGACATCCTTTATATCCACTGCGAGGGGAATGTATCGACCGTCCACCTGCAGGACGGCAAGCAACTGAGCTGCGTCCGTCTGCTCAAGCTGCTGGAAGAAGACCTCGCGGGAACCGGCCTTCTCCGCATCAACCACAACATCCTGGCCAATATGGACGAAGTGGAGGAGATCCGTTACGTCAATGCGCGCAAGCGCCAGTTGGTGCTTGACGACGGCTCTGTACTGGATGTCTCCTACCGAAAATGGAAACAAGTCAAGGAAGCGTTACTACAAGAGCATAAACTATAAAAGAATCATGGCGTTCATTCACGAAGACTTCATGCTCACCGGGCCCACGGCTCGGGAGCTCTACCATGCCCACGCAGAACGGCAGCCCATCATCGACTATCACTGTCATCTCTCCCCGCAGGAAATCGCGGAAAATATCCAGTTCCGCGACATCACCCAGCTCTGGCTGGGCAGCGACCACTACAAATGGCGCGCGATGCGGGCCAACGGCGTGGACGAAGCGTACATCACGCTCGGCCGGCGCAACGCCTGGGAGGTCTTCGAGAAATGGGCGGAGACCGTCCCCTACACCATGCGCAATCCGCTCTACCACTGGGCCCATCTCGAGCTCAAGCGCGTGTTCGGCATCGACACGATCCTCTCCCCCGCCACGGCGCGCGAGATCTTCGAAGCATGCAATGCCAAGCTGGCGCAGCCCGAATTCCGCGGACAGGCCCTCATCCGACGTTTTAACGTGGAGACGATCTGCACCACGGACGATCCGGCCGACGACCTGCGCTGGCACCGGCAGATCGCGGAGCACCCCTTCGGCACGAAAGTCCTCCCGACCTGGCGTCCGGACAACGCCATCGCCATCGCGGACCCCAAATCCTACAAGGATTACCTGAATCGCCTCGGCGAGTCCGCCGACAAGAACATCGATTCCTACACGGACCTGGTCGAAGCCCTGCAGAAGCGCCATGACTTCTTCGCGCAGGCGGGCTGCAAGCTGTCCGACCACGGGTTGGACACCTTCCATGCAGCGGACTACAAGCCGCTGGAGATCGAGCTCATCTTCAAGAAAGTCCTGCTGGGCAAGACGCCCGGCGCCGACGAGATTGACAAATTCAGCAGCGCACTGCTGCACGACCTGGCCGTAATGGACGCCGAGACGGGCTGGACGCAGCAGTTCCATGTCGGGCCGATCCGCAACAACAGCTCCCGCATGATGCGGCTGGCTGGCCGCGACACCGGCTTCGATTCCATCCTCGACCTGCAGATCTCCGAGGCCGGCAACCGCTTCTTCGACCGCCTCGACGACGAAGGGAAGCTGGCAAAGACGATACTCTACTGCCTGAACCCCAAGGACTTCGAGGTCATGGCCACGATGGCGGGCAATTTCAACGACGGATCCGTGCCCGGCAAGATGCAGCTCGGCGCCGGCTGGTGGTTCCTGGACCAGGAGAGCGGCATGCGCCGCCAGCTGGACACCATTTCCAACCTCGGTCTGCTGAGCAGGTTCGTGGGCATGCTCACCGACTCGCGCAGTTTCACCAGCTACACGCGCCATGAGTATTTCCGCAGGATCCTGTGCGACCTGGTGGGCGCCGATGTGGACAGCGGCCGCCTGCCCGCCTCCGAGATGGAGCGCATCGGCGCGATGATCGAGGACATATCCTACCGCAACGCGAAGGCCTACTTCGGCTTCTAGAGCACCCGGATCCTCCGCTTCGCGTTTTTCTCTACAGCGCTTACATTCGCGAGTACGCGGATGACCGCTGTTTTCGATACCACTGCTGCAAACACAGTTAAGCCGACAAGCGTCGTCAATGTCCGGAAGATGCAGGCATTGAAAGCAGTTGGTTCGTTGCACCAAGAAAGGGGGATGACTAATAAGTCCAATGGACTTTGAGGTCATCCTCTTTTTGTAAGTTGTCCGGGTGGTCCAGGGGTGCTCGGGCTGACGTCGGGAAAGGGCGGGGCTGTCCGCCTTGGTTGCTGGACGGCTAACTCCTCCTTTTTGGCCAGGTCCTGCGGCCCTGTCCAACAGTCGTCAGACACACGCCGTCCTGCTGCCTTGCAGCACCGCCGCCCTCAGCGGGCCCCGCTAATCCTTTCCCTCCTATTCGCCCGGACACCCCTGGACCACCCGGACAACGGCACAAAATAAAATGGCCTCGAAGGCGGGTGCGCTGCCGCTGCCGCGGAGCCGCCCTCGCCTGACAATGGACAAAGAAGGCGCCCAATAATCACTGGCGGATTACCTTGTCTGGATGTTGGTCTTGATGGTGGCGTAGTCGGAACGGACCGTCAGGGTGGCGGTGCCGGCCTCGCCCCGCAGGGAGCGGACGACGGCGAGTGCCTTGCCGCTGAAGAGGGCTTTGTCGCTGCCTTTCAGGGAGAGGGTGTCGGCGGCGTTGCCGTTGTCCACCCCCACGAGTTCGCCCGCGCCTTCGACGGCGAAGTGCAGCAGGTCCGTGGCCGTGGGGACCGGACGACCGTCGGCGTCCAGCGCCTCGACGGTCACGTACGAGAGGTCATAGCCGTCGGCGGCAAGGGTCCGCCGGTCGGGCGTCAGGCGCAGGGTGACGGGCTCGCCAGTCGTGTGGCGTGCCTCGCGCGCAACTACCTTGCCGTCCCGGTAGCTGACGACCTCGATTTGGCCGGGCTCGAAGGGCACGGCGTTCCATTGTACGTGCAGCACGTCGTGCGTCTTGGCCTGACGGCCGAAGGACTCTCCGTTCACGAAGAGCTCCGCTTCGTCGGCGTTGCTGTAGTAGGCCCAGACGTCCACCAGCTCGCCCGGAGTCCAGTTCCAGTGCGGGAAGAGGTGCAGGACGGTCTTGTCCGTCCACTCGGACTGGTACATCCAGTAGGCATCCTTGGGGAATCCGGCCAGGTCCACGACGCCGAAATACGAACTGCGCGACGGCCAGCCGTACGGCGTCGGCTCACCCAGGTAGTCGAATCCCGTCCAAATGAAGGTCCCGGCGATGAAATCGCGGTCCCGGACCGCGGTCCACGCCTCTTCATGGTAGTTGGCCCACGGGGCGCAGCAGGCGTCGTAGGCCGTCACCTGGTGGTCCCAGTCCACTTCGCCCTCGGCGGTGTATTGCCAGCCGCGGCCGGGCAGCTTTTTCCTGTCCGTGGAGGGCTGGAAATAGATTCCGCGGCTGTTCAGCGACGAGACGGTCTCGGAGCAGATCAGCGGCTTGCCCGGGAACCAGACGCGGCAGGAATCATAGAGTTGCGGGTGGTAGTTGAAGCCATAGACATCCAGCGCGCCGCTGCGGAGCAGGTTGTTGCCCGGCCAGACGCCGTTGCAGCCGGCCGTGATGGCGCGGGTCGTGTCCAGGTCGCGGATGATCTGGGCCATGTGCCGGGTCAGCAGGATGTTGGGATTGTTCTCATTGGGGTCGCTCCGGTTCAGGGAATGGATGAAGTTCAGCAAGTCGTTGGCCTGCTCCGGGGTGAGGTTGGCGATGTCGTCGGTGCTCGAATCGCTCTGCTCCAGGATCTCGTTGCCGATGCTCCACATCACCACGCTGGGGTGGTTGCGGTCGCGGCGGACGAAGTCCTGCACGTCCCGGACATGCCACTCGTCGAAGAAACGGGCATAGTCGAAGCGCGTTTTGCGCTTGCGCCACATGTCCATGGCTTCGTCCATCACGAGAAATCCCATCTCATCACAGAGGTCGAGCAGTTCCGGGGCCGGCGGATTGTGGGAGGTGCGGATGGCGTTCACGCCCATGTCCTGCAGGATCTGCAGCTGGCGCTGGAGCGCGCGACGGTGCACCGCGGTGCCCAGGCAACCCAGGTCATGGTGCAGGCAGACGCCCAGCAGCTTGACCGGGCGACCGTTGAGGATGAAGCCGCGGCTGGCGTCCCACTCGGTCGTGCGGATGCCGAAACGGGTGCTGCAGCTGTCCTTCCATTTGCCGTCGGAGACGGTCACCTGTGCCGTATAAAGATAGCTGTCTCCGAGGTCCCAGCGGTGGGGCGACTTGAGCTCCAGGCGCGTTTCGAAGACAGGAGCGCCCAGTGAGGAGGAATGCGCGACCGTCCGCCCGCGGGCGTCCAGGATGCGGACTTCGTAGTTCAGGTCCTGCCCCGGGGCGGCGCCTTCGCTCTCCACGGTCACCACCACGGTGGCCTTGTCGTCCGTGACGTTCACCGCACGGGCAAAGATCCCGTTGTAAGCCACGCGGACGGGATCGGTGACGACCAGGCGGACATTGCGGTAGATGCCGCAGCCCGCATACCAGCGGGAATTGGGCTGGTCGGCATTGTCGCAGCGGACGGCGATCAGGTTGTCCCCCGGCCGCAGGTACCCCGTGATATCGTAGGAGAAGGAGCTGTACCCGTATGGGCGCGTGCCCAGGGCCTGCCCGTTCACATAGACGGTGCTGTTCATGAATACCCCGTCGAATTCCACGCAGACGCGTCTGGCGGGCCGGCCGTCCGCACCGGACAGATCCGCCGGGGCGGAGAAATGTTTGCGATACCAGCCAACGCCGCCCGGCAGTGCTCCGCCGCTGGGCGTGGACGGGTTGTCTGCGGAAAAAGCGCCCTCGATGCTCCAGTCGTGCGGCAGGTGCAGCGTGCGCCAGGCCGCATCGTCGAAGTCCTCTTCGGCGAAGGCCGGATCGTCTCCCAGGGCGAACTTCCAGTCAAAATTGAAATCTTCGCCGCGCTGCGGGGCACCGGCCCCCGGGCGGCAGCCGCCCAGCAGAGCCAGCAGCGGCAACAAGGTTATCAGCAAGCGTTTCATATCCGCAAAGATAACAAAAAAACGGCAGGCAGGGTTTTTGCGAATAACGGGACAATTCATTACCTTTGTACGATTATGCGCCTGCGTGCACGTATAGACAACAGAAAACGAAAAATATTGTCAAAATGTCATTTGCATCAGTTATCGGCAAGGTCTTCGGTTCGAAGTCGGAACGCGACTTCAAGGCTGTAAAGCCTGTCCTGGACAAGATCCTGGCCGTCTATCCGGAAATCGACGCGCTTTCCGACGACGGGATCCGTGCCCGTTCGGCGGCGTTGCGGGAGCGCCTGCGCGAGGTGGAGAAGCCGTTCGAGGACCGTATCAACGAAATCAAGCTGGAGATGGACAAGGATATTTCCATCTCCGAGAAAGAGATACTGGCCGGCGAGTCGGACAAGCTCGTCAAGGATGAGGATGAGGCCATCGAGAAGGCTCTCGACGAGATCCTCCCGGAGGCGTTCGCCATCGTGAAGAGCACGGCGCGCCGTTTCAAGGAGAATCCCACCATCACCGTCACCGCGACGCAATTCGACCGCGACCTGTCGGTGGACCACGACTTCGTGGACATCCAGGGCGACAAGGCCGTGTATCGCAACCACTGGCTGGCCGGCGGCAACGAGATTACCTGGGACATGGTCCACTACGACGTCCAGCTGATCGGCGGCATCGCCCTGCACCAGGGCAAGATCGCCGAGATGGCGACGGGCGAGGGCAAGACCCTCGTGGCGACCCTCCCGGTGTTCCTCAACGCCCTGGCGGGCAAAGGCGTACACATGGTGACCGTCAACGACTACCTGTCCAAGCGCGACTCCGAGTGGATGGGTCCGCTGTACATGTTCCACGGCCTGTCCGTGGACTGCATCGACAAGCACCAGCCCAATTCGGATCCGCGCCGCAAGGCCTATGAGTGCGACATCACTTTCGGTACGAACAACGAGTTCGGTTTCGACTACCTCCGCGACAACATGGCCATCAGCCAGGAGGACCTGGTGCAGCGCAAGCACCATTTCGCCATCGTGGACGAGGTGGACTCCGTGCTCATCGACGATGCGCGTACTCCGCTCATCATCTCCGGCCCGATCACGCGCAATGAAACCGACGAAGCGCAGTTCATGGAGTTCCGTCCCTATGTGGAGCGGCTCTACCAGACGCAGCGTACCCTGGTGAACCAGGTGCTCAACGAGGCCAAGAAGAAGATCGCGGAAGGCGACGAGGCCGAGGGCGGCAAGCTCCTCCTGCGGGCGCACAAGGGCCTTCCCAAGTATCAGCCGCTTATCAAGTTCCTCTCCGAGCCGGGCATGAAGGTGCTCTTGCAGAAGGCGGAGAACTACTACATGCAGGACAACGAGAAGGAAATGCCGGTCGTCACCGATCCGCTGTATTTCGTGATCAGCGAACAGCTGCACTCGGTGGACATGACCGACAAGGGACATGAGGTGCTGGCGAAGGGCGTGGGCGAGGACGATTTCTTCGTCCTGCCGGACGTGGGCTCCCGCATCGCCGAGATCGAGCATTCCGACCTTCCGCTCGCCGAGAAACAGCAGAAGAAGGATGAGCTGATGGCCGAGTTCTCCACCAAGAGCGAGCGCGTGCACACCGTGATCCAGCTCCTGAAGGCGTACACCATGTTCGAGAAGGATGTGGATTACGTGATCATGGACGGCAAAATCAAGATTGTGGACGAGTCCACGGGCCGTATCATGGAGGGACGCCGCTGGAGCGACGGCCTGCACCAGGCGGTCGAGGCCAAGGAGAACGTCAAGGTCGAGGGCGCCACGCAGACCTTCGCGACCATTACCCTGCAGAACTACTTCCGCATGTACCACAAGCTGGCCGGCATGACCGGTACGGCCGAGACGGAGGCGGGCGAGTTCTGGAGCATCTACAAGCTGGACGTGATGGTCATCCCGACCAACCGTCCCGTGATCCGGGACGACCAGAACGACCTCATCTACAAGACCAAGAAAGCCAAGTATGCGGCCGTCATCGACCGCATCGTGGATCTCTCGAATGCCGGCCGCCCGGTGCTCGTCGGCACGACGGACGTCGAGACCTCCGAGCTCCTCAGCCGCATGTTGCGGATGCGCGGCATCCGGCATAATGTGCTGAACGCCAAGGAGCACGCCCGGGAGGCCGAGATCGTGGCCCAGGCGGGCCAGACCGCGGCGGTGACCATTGCCACGAACATGGCGGGCCGCGGTACGGATATCAAACTCTCCGACGAGGTGAAGGCCGCCGGCGGTCTTGCGATCATCGGCACGGAGCGGCACGATTCCCGCCGCGTCGACCGTCAGCTGCGCGGCCGTGCCGGCCGTCAGGGAGACCCGGGATCGTCCACCTTCTATATCTCCCTGGAGGACAAACTGATGCGCCTGTTCGGCTCCGAGCGTATCGCGAGCATGGTGGACCGGCTGGGCATGGAGGAAAACGAAGCGCTCGAGAGCAAGATGCTTTCGAACGCCATCGAGAATGCGCAGAAGAAGGTCGAGGAGAACAACTTCGGCATCCGCAAGCGCCTGCTCGAATACGACGACGTGATGAACTACCAGCGCGAAGCCATCTACTCCCGCCGGCGCAACGCCATCAGCGGCGAGAAGGTGGAGATCGACCTGCAGAACATGATGAAGGACACCGCTGCGCTCTTCGTGGAGCAGAGCAAGGGCCTTCCGTTCGAGGAGTTCGAGGTTTCACTGATGGCCCAGCTGTCGATTGACAGCGGCCTGGACGCCCGGACCTACGAGAAGGCGAAACCCGCCGAGATCGAAGACCGCATCGTGGAACATATGCTGGAGGTGTACGGCCGCAGGATGGATACCCTCGTGGAGCGCCTGTATCCGATCATCAAGGATGTCTATGAGAAGCAGGGCACGATGTACCAGAACATCGCCATCCCCATCTCCGACGGCCGTAAGCAGATGACCCTGTCGGTGAACCTCGAGCGCGCCTACAACTCCGAAGGCCGCGAGATTGCCAAGACGCTGAGCAAGAACATCATCCTCTACCAGATCGACGAGCACTGGAAGGAGCACCTCCGCGAGATGGACGACCTCAAGCAGAGCGTCCAGAACGCTTCCTACGAACAGAAGGACCCGGTGGTGGTTTACAAGCTGGAGAGCTACAACCTTTTCGCCGGCATGCTTGAGGCGCTCAACCAGGACGTCCTGTCCTTCCTCTTCAAGGCCTTCGTTCCGCTCCAGGACCGCCCGCAGCAACCGCAGCGCGCCGTCCGGCCGCAGACCGACATGTCGCGCTACCAGGCCCGTCACAGCGACCTGACCACCAACGGCGAGCAGAAGACCAATGCGCCGGTCAAGGTGGACAAGCAGGTGGGCCGCAACGATCCCTGCCCGTGCGGCAGCGGCAAGAAGTATAAACAATGCCACGGCAAAGGCCTGGTGTAAAACAGCATAGCCATGAACATCAATGTGAACAACAAGCCTGTCAGGATCCTGGAACAGAGTGTGAACGACGTCAACCGGATCTCCCAGGGTGCAACCATCAGGGGCGACATGGTGTCCTCCACAGACATCCGCGTGGATGGCCAGGTGGACGGTGTCCTCTTCTCCGAAGGCAAGGTGGTGGTGGGCGAGTCCGCCCGCCTCTCCGGCAAGCTCTTCGGCACGGTAGTCGATTTCTGGGGCAAGATGGACGGAGATATCTTCGTCAAGGATACGCTCTCGCTCAAGAGCTCGTCCGTGGTCAACGGCAACATCCATGTCCGCCGCATCCAGGTGGAGATGGGCGCCCAGATCAACGGCTCCTTCAAGATGATCTCCGAGAATGAGTACGATCAGCTCGTTGCCACGATGGTCAAGAAGGCGCCCAAGCCGGTCCCCGGTATGCCGGTGAATCCGAAGAAGCCCGCGGCCGCATCGTCATTCGCCGGCCCGACCGGCGAATCTCCCGCCCAGCCCGCTTCGTAGCCGGACCTCAGCCGGATTACTCCGGCTTGTAGGAGTCCTTCAGGGAGACGGTCTTGTTGAAGACCGGCTTTTCCTTTGTGGAGTCCGGGTCCTGGACGTAGTAGCCGGTCCGCTCGAACTGCACGGCGAGACCGGACCTGTCGTCCAGCAGGGCGGGCTCGGCCAGGCCGCGTCCGGGAACCAGCGAATCGGGGTTCAGGAAGTCCTTGTAGTCCTTGTCTTCCGGGACCTGGCTCATGTCGGCCAGGGTGAAGAGGCGGTCATAGTTGCGCAGCTCGATCTCGCGGGCGTGAGCGCTGGATACCCAGTGGATCGTGCCCTTGACGGAACGCCACTCGCCGCTGCCCGGCTTCGTGGACGGGTCGTAGGTGCACTCCAGCTCAACGATGCGTCCGTCGGCGTCCTTGATCACGTTCCCGCACTTGATGATATAGGTGTACTTGAGGCGCACCTCGCCGCCCGGCTTGAGGCGGAAGAATTTGTTGGGCGCGTCCTCCATGAAGTCGGCGCGTTCGATCCAGAGTTCGCCCGTGAAGGGCACCCGGCGCGTCGCCCCCTCCGGCTCGGCCGGATTCAGCGGGCAGTCATACCATTCCACGAGGCCCTCCGGCCAGTTGGTGATTTTCACCTTCAGCGGATCCTGGACCACCATGTAGCGGTTTGCGCGGGCGTTGAGGTCCTGGCGGACGCACCACTCCAGCAGCTGGATGTCCATCAGCTGGTCGCGCTTGCTCACGCCGATCTTCTCGCAGAACAGCTTGAGCGCTTCGGCCGTATAGCCGCGGCGGCGCACGCCGCAGAGCGTCGGCATGCGCGGGTCGTCCCAGCCGGCCACAAGGCCCTTCTGCACGAGCTCCAGCAGCTTGCGCTTGCTCATCAGGGTGTAGGTGAGGTTGAGGCGGGCGAATTCATATTGGTGCGAAGGGTAGATCCCGAGCGTCTCGATGAACCAGTCATAGAGGGGACGGTGCACGTCGAACTCAAGGGTGCAGATGGAGTGCGTGATGTGTTCGATGGAGTCGCATTGGCCGTGGGTGAAGTCGTACATCGGATAGATGCACCATTTGTCGCCGGTGCGGTGGTGGGAGGCATGCTTGATGCGGTACAGGAGCGGGTCGCGCATCATCATGTTGGGGTGCGCCATGTCGATCTTGGCGCGCAGCACCTTCTCGCCGTCGGCGTATTTGCCGTCGCGCATCTCGCGGAAGAGCTGAAGATTCTCCTCGACGCTGCGGTTCCGGTACGGACTCTCGACGCCGGGCTTGTCCACGGTGCCGCGCCCGCGGGAGATCTCCTCCTGCGTCTGGTCATCGACATAGGCGAGGCCACGCTCAATGAGCTGCTCGGCCCAGGCGTACAACTGGTCGAAGTAGTCGGAGGCGTAGAGCTCCTTCTCCCACTGGAAGCCCATCCAGCGGATGTCTTCCTTGATGGCGTCCACGTACTCGGTGTCTTCCTTGACGGGGTTGGTGTCATCGTAGCGGAGGTTGGTCTTGCCGCCGTATTTCTGGGCCAGGCCGAAGTTGATGCACAGGGACTTGGCGTGTCCGAGGTGCAGGTAGCCGTTGGGCTCCGGCGGGAATCGGGTCAGGATGGACGGGACCTTGCCGGTGCGCAGGTCGTCTTCGATGATCTCTTCGAGGAAATTCAGTTTCTTCTCGTTCTCTTCCATATAATTGCT
>CAJOMY010000019.1 GCA_905235775.1 uncultured Bacteroidales bacterium
GGCTTGTAGCGGAAGCGGTTGATGAAGTCCTCGGTCTTCTCTATCATCCGCTGCTGGTTCTCATAAGCGGCGGTCTGCTGCGCCATCCTTTCCTTTCTCAGCTCAACATACTGGCTGTAAGGGACTTTGTAGTCATACACGTGCCCCGCCATGATCTCGACTGTGCGGTTCGTCACGTTGTCGAGGAACTTCCTGTCGTGCGAGACCAGCAGCAGCGAGCCACGATAGGCGCGGAGATAATCCTCCAACCATTCTATGGACTCTATGTCGAGGTGGTTGGTGGGCTCGTCCAGGAGCAGGACATCGGGAGTGCCGAGCAGGATCTTGACGAGCTCGATGCGCATATTCCAGCCCTGGCTGAAAGTCTCGGTATGGCGCGACAGCTCGTCCTCCCGGAAGCCCAGTCCGAGAAGGATACGTGTCGCCTGCACCTCGGGAGGTTCGGAATGACTGATGGCGAGATGGTCGCTGAGGTCATTCATCCGTGAAATCAACTCAGCGTATGCAGCCGACTCATAATCAGTTCTTTCCGCAAGCTGAACAGTAATGTCCGATATCTCCTGTTCCATGTCCTTGAACACGTCGAAGACGGTCATGGCTTCCTCCAGGACGCTGCGCCCGCGGTTGTGCTCCATGATCTGGGGCAGGTAGCCGACACTCAGGTCCCGGGGCTTGTCGATGCGGCCGGAGGTCGGATGCTGCAGGCCGCACACCAGTTTCAGGATGGTGGACTTCCCCGCCCCGTTCTTGCCCACCAGGCCGATCTTGTCCGTCTCGGAAATATGGAAATTGATCTTGTCCAGCAGGACAAAACCGCCATACGCAACGGTCACATCCTCAATCGATATCATATACTATTCTTTTCACTCTATTCGCTGCGGGGCAGCTGCCGCCGCAAACCTTCGCTTCGCTCATCCCACCGTTCACGAAGCCACGGGCGGCTACGGGTTTGCGGCGGCACTGCCTCGCTTGCGAATCAATCAAAAACAATGGTGTCAAAATATTCCGGACGGTGAAAATCGGGTTTCGGCGTGCCGACCGGCGCCCAGGACAAGTAGTGCGGGACCGGCAGGCGGTCGCCGCATTTATAAAAATTGCCGCGGGCCTGAAGTCCGCTGAACGTATCCAGTCCGAAGGTGGACGCCGGAATGTCCAGCGCCAGCTCCCACGCCGTCTCCCCTTCCCGCAGCCCGAACGCCTGCGCCCCGAGCGACGGACGGCGGGCAATGCCTGCATAGGCCGCCTCCGGAAGCGATTCGCGACCGTGACGGCCCGCGCCGCGACAGAGATACAACTTCCCGGAGCAGGAACATTCCAGGTTATAATACAGACCGTCTTCGCGCGGCGCAAAGAAAAACTCCACGCACGAATCCTCCCAGACAGGCTCCCGGTCCGCGGCACAGACGGCGCGCACGGCCTGCTCCCGCACCCGGAACAGCAGGTGCAGCGCCTCTTCGGAATGGGAGATGACGAAAGACACCTCCGGACGGTACGGGAACGGCCCCGGCCAGTTCAGACAGCTTATTCGTTCGCTTCGGGGCTCTCGGCTGACTTGGAGCATAACAGGATGGAGAATTCGTACAACAGGTACAGCGGTACGGCCAGAACGAACATCGAGAAGGGATCGGACGGTGTAATGAGCGCGGAGAGCACCAGCACGAGGACGACGGCATAGCGGCGTCCTTTCCGCAGCGTCCCGCGATGCAGCACCCCCATCCGGTTCAAGACCAGAACGACCGTCGGAAACTCGAAGACGACGCCGATCAGCAGCACCATCGAGAAAAACATCGACATGTAGGATCCGATCGTAATGGTGTTCGCGACCGCGTCGCTGACCGTATAGTTCATGAAAAACTGCAGGCAGACCGGCAGGACGATGAAATAGCCGACCAGCACGCCCAGGTAGAACAGGCCCGTGGACATCGCGAACGCCGTCCGGACAGGACGTCTCTCCCGCTCGTAGAGCGCCGGGGAGAGGAAACGCCAGATTTCCAAGATAATATAGGGGAACGAAACGATGACGCCCGCGGCGAAGGCCGCCTTGAGGTGCACGAAAAACTGGGCGCTCACCTCGACGTTGATCAGCTCCATCGTCAGGTTCCAGCCCAGCAGGCGGTATACGCAGAAATCCGGACGCGTCGGGGCGAGCACGATGCCGTCGAACAGGAATTCCTTGAAGACAAGCCCCAGGACCGAGCACAGGCACACGGCTCCCAGCGCACGGAACAAGGTCCCGCGCAGCACATCGAGATGGTCCCAGAAGGACATCTCCCGGTCGGAGCCCGACTCAGCCACTTATTCGGACTTCGGCGTTTCTTCGGACTTGGGATCCGGCTTGGAAGGGCTTGACTGGTTGATCTGCTCGTCAATCTCGTTCATTCCTTCCTTGAAGCTCTTGATGCCCTTGCCGAGCCCCTTCATCAACTCAGGAATCTTCTTGCCGCCAAAGATCAGCAAGATGACCAGGATGATGAGTATAATCTCCCAGGTACCGATAAATAAGGGATATACAGTCAACATAGCGACAGAGGGTTAATTTAAACTGTTCAGCGACGCCTCCAGCGCTTCGATGCGCGCGAGGGCGTCCGCTTCTTTCTTGCGTTCGCCGGCGATCACGGCCTCCGGCGCATGGGAGACGAACTTCTCATTGGAGAGCTTCGCCCGGACACCGGCGAGGAACTTGCGCTGGTGCTCCAGTTCCGCGAGCAGCTTGCCCTTTTCTTCGTCGGCATTGACGAAGCCGGCAAGCGGGATGCTCATCTTGACCGTCCCCACCAGGAAGGACACGGAAGCGCCCGCAGCGGCTCCGGGCTGGATCATCCCCACGTTGGCGGCTTTTTTGATGACAGGGAGCAACTCCTCGGAGAAAACGCCGTTGATGAAGAGGTCCAGCGGCTCTTTCGGAGCGATCTGCTTCTGCGCACGGACGGCACGGATGGAGATAATGGCCTCCCGGGCCTGCTCGAAGCGCTCGAGGAACCGGCTGTCGTACGCGCCGGCTTTCGGCGTCGGCTGAAACATGATGGTCTCCCCCTCCCGGCGCGGCTCCATGGCCTGCCAGAGCTCCTCGGTGATGAAGGGCATCACCGGGTGGATAAGCTTGATCAGCTTCTCGAAGAAGAGCACGGCCGCGTCGCGGCTGGCCTTGTCGACAGCCTTGCCGAATTCCGGCTTCACCAGCTCGAGGAACCAGCTGCAGTAGTCGTCCCAGAAAAGCTTGTAGATCGCCATCAGGGCGTCGTTGATGCGGAATTTCGAATAGTGGTCCTCGACCGTCTCGATGGTGCGGGACAGCAGGTTGTCAAACCATTTCACGGCCACGCGGGCGGCCTCCGGCTGCGGAGCCGAAGCGTCCACCTGCCAGCTGCTCACCAGGCGCCAGGCGTTCCAGATCTTGGCGCAGAAGTTCCGTCCCTGCTCCACTTGCGACTCGTCGTAGAGGATGTCGTTGCCGGCCGAGGAGCAGAGCAACATGCCGAGGCGGACGGCATCGGCGCCGTATTTGTCGATGAGATCCAGCGGGTTGGGGCTGTTGCCCAGGGTCTTGGACATCTTGCGGCCGATCTTGTCGCGGACGATGCCCGTGAAATACACGTTGTGGAACGGCACGTCGTGCATGAATTCGTCGCCGGCCATGATCATGCGGGCCACCCAGAAGAAGATGATGTCCGGGCCGGTCACCAGGTCGTTGGTCGGATAGTAGTAAGACAGGTCGGCGTTCGGCCGGTGGTCCGGATGTCCGGGCAGTTCAGGATCGAACACGGATATCGGCCAGAGCCAGCTGGAGAACCAGGTGTCCAGCACGTCTTCATCCTGCCGGAGATCGGCCGCCGTCAGGGACGGATCGATCTTCTGCGCCGCGGCAAGGGCCTTTTCGGCCGTCTCTTCCACCACCACCTGCCCGTCGGGCAGGTACCAGGCCGGAATGCGCTGGCCCCACCACAGCTGGCGGGAGATGCACCAGTCGCGGACATTTTCCATCCAGTGCCGGTAGGTGTTGCGGTACTTGTCCGGGATGAACCTGATGCGGCCGGACTCCACGTGGTCGAGGGCACGCGAGGCGAGGTCTTCCATCTTGAGGAACCACTGGGCCGACAGTTTCGGCTCGATGACGGCGTCGGTACGCTCGCTGTAGCCCACGGGCGAAGTGTATTCTTCGACCTTGACCAGGTTGCCGGACTCCTCCAGCATCTTCGCAATCTTCTTGCGCGCGACGAATCGGTCCTCGCCCACAAGGATCTGCGCCTGCTCGTTGAGCCTGCCGTGATCATCGATGATATCGAGCACGGGCAGCTTGTGGCGGAGGCCGATCTCGTAGTCGTGCGCATCGTGCGCAGGCGTCACCTTGAGGCATCCGGTACCGAAGTCCATCTCCACATAGTCGTCCTCGATCACCGGGATCTCCCGGCCGATCAGCGGGATGAGCACCTTCTTGCCGCGCAGCCAGTGATGGCGTTCATCGGCCGGATTCACGCAGATGGCGGCGTCGGCCATGATGGTCTCGGGGCGCGTGGTGGCAATCACCAGATACTGGTCCGTGGGCTTGCCCTGGCCGTCGGAGACAAAGTATTTGATGTGATAGAAATGGCTCTGCGTGTCCTTGTGGATCACTTCGTCGTCGCTGATGGCCGTGAGGGCCACCGGGTCCCAGTTGACCATGCGAACACCCCGATAGATCCAGCCTTTCTTGTAGAAGTGGCAGAACGTGGCGATGACGGCGTCGGACAGGGCCGGCTCCATGGTGAAACGCGTCCGGTCCCAGTCGCAGGAAGCGCCCAGTTTGCGGAGCTGCTGCAGGATGATGCCGCCATGCTCTTCCTTCCATTCCCACGCATATCGGAGGAATTCCTCGCGGGAGAGGTCCTCCTTGGAGATGCCCCGCTCCTTGAGACGGGCCACGACCTTGGACTCCGTGGCGATGGAGGCATGGTCCGTGCCGGGAACCCAGCAGGCGTTCCTGCCGTCCATGCGCGCTTTGCGGATGAGCACGTCGTTGAGCGTATTGTTGAGCACGTGTCCCATATGCAGGATGCCCGTAACGTTGGGCGGCGGGATCACGATCGTATAGGGTTCGCGATGGTCGGGTTCAGAGTGGAAACACTTGTTTTTCAGCCAATAGGCATACCACTTGTCCTCCACTTCGGAGGGACTGTATTTTGCACTAAGTTCCATAACTTGCAAAAATACAAAAATAATGGATATCCGGCACTATTTGATTTGTCAAAAAAGCTTCTTATCTTGCTTTCCGAAAACACTAAAAGAAATCGTAACAATTATGGCAAAATTCAAATGTACAGTATGCGGCTATGTCCATGAAGGAGACGAAGCCCCCGCCGTCTGCCCCCGTTGCAAGCAGCCCCGTGAGAAATTCGTAGAGATTCCCGCCGGGGACGCACAGCGCCCCCTGGCCGGCACCAAGACCGAGAAGAACCTCCAGGAGGCGTTCGCCGGCGAGTCCCAGGCGCGCAACAAATACACCTACTTCGCCTCCAAGGCCCGCAAGGACGGCTTCAACCAGATCGCCGACCTTTTCGAGGAGACGGCCGGGAATGAGAAGGAGCACGCCAAGATATGGTTCAAGTACCTGTGCGGCGGCCAGATTCCCGCCACCGCGGAGAACCTGGAAGCGGCAGCGGCCGGAGAGAACTTCGAATGGACGGACATGTATGCCCGGATGGCGCGCGAGGCCCGCGAGGAGGGATTCACGGAGATCGCCGAAAAGTTCGAGATGGTGGGCGCCATCGAGCGTCACCACGAGGAGCGCTACCGCAAGCTCCTGAAGAATGTCAACGAACGCAAGGTCTTTTCCAAGGATGGCGACGTCATCTGGCAGTGCGCCAACTGCGGCCACATCGTCGTGGGCAAGTTCGCACCCGACGTCTGTCCGGTTTGTGACCATCCGCAGAGCTATTTCCAGGTGGAAGCGACGAACTATTAGTCATGGACAACGACGACAAGAAGCAGCTCAATCTCGACCTCAAGCCCGAGGTCGCACAGGGCACGTATTCCAACCTGGCCATCATCACCCACTCCCGCAGCGAGTTCATCCTGGATTTCGCGGCCATGCTCCCCGGACTGACGAAGCCCGAGGTGCGCAGCCGCATCCTGATGACACCCGAGCACTGCAAGCGGCTGCTGCATGCCTTGACGGACAACATGGGACGCTACGAAGCCCAGTTCGGCCCCGTCGACCTGGGCGGCGAGCCGAAGAATACGTTCAACCTGGCAGACTTCGCGCCCGGTAATGGCACCAAATCTTAAGGCCATCAAGGCCATTGCTTATGATCTGGACGGTGTGGCGACCGACGGGAGCATCATCCCCGTCGGTCCCACGTCCGAAGATCTGATTCGCATCGTCAATGCGAAAGACTCCTTCGCTTCGCGCGTGGCTGCACAGAGGGGCTTTGTCATGGCCGTCATCTCGGGCGGCGAGACCCAGGCCCTCCGCAGCCGCTGCATCCACATGGGCATCCGGGAGGAGAACCTCTTCCTCGGCGTACGCGGCAAACTGGCCGTCTTCCGCAAGTTTTGCGAGCAGAATGGCCTGCGGCCCGACGAGGTGGCCTATTTCGGGGATGACATTCCCGACACGCAGGTGCTACGCGCCTGTGGTTTCGGCATCGCCCCGGCTGACGCAGCGGAAGAGGCCAAGGCCGCAGCAGACTACGTGACGAGGCTGCCCGGGGGCCGCGGCTGCATCCGCGAAGGCATCGAGCTGATCCTGAAGGCTCAGGGGAAGTGGTGTTTCGACGAAGACCGCTACGACCTGATTTACTGACATGAAGCACATTATCCTCGGGAGCAATTCACCCCGCCGCCGGGAGTTGCTGGCGGGGTTGGACGTCGCGTTCACGGTTGACACCGGCAACAACTTCGAAGAGCGGCTGGAGCCGGGCGTGGAGGCGCACGAAGTGCCCCTGCGCCTGAGTGCCGGCAAGTCGCACGGCTTCCACCGGCCGCTGGAGCCGGATGAGGTCCTGATCACTTCTGACACGGTCGTGATCGTGGACCGGGAGGTGCTGGGCAAGCCGCACTCCCGTGAGGAAGCGGTCGCGATGCTGCGCAAGCTCTCCGGCCGGGCGCACGAAGTCGTCACGGCCGTGACCATCCGCGACTGCACGCGGGAAGAGACGTTCAGCGTCTCCACGCAGGTGCACTTCACGAATCTGACCCAGGCGGAGATCGACCACTACGTGGACAAATACAAACCCTTCGACAAGGCGGGTGCCTACGGGATCCAGGAGTGGATCGGATACGTGGGCATCACCGCCATCGAAGGGTCTTTCTACAATGTCATGGGCTTTCCCGTCCACCGCGTCTGGCACGAACTGCAGCGCTTTCTCTGACGGCAAGAAGGCCCCTCTCCCCTACCAGTTCTTGCGCTCAAAGGTCCACTGCGGGTAGAAGGTTTTTCCGTACTCGTCATTCATGAAGAGGGCGGAGTCGGAGACCTTGCCCTTGAGCTGCCAGTTCATCCACATCCGGGCCACGACGGCGAAAGCGCCGGCATGGGCCTCATAGTAGGTGCCGTGATGGCCGTCCAGCGTGGAAATCTTGACTACCGGTATGCAGTCCGCGATGCGGCCCCAGTCGCCGTTGGCATTGCCATAGGCCACGTCGGCCGTGCCGCCGTTGATGTAGAGCATCGGGGTGTGCAGGTTGGCAAGCGACTTCTTGGAGGCGCCGCTCATGGACATCTCGCCGATGCCGGAGTTGAAGATCATGCAGGTCTTGATGCGGGGGTCATGCGCCACGGCGAGCACTTGCGCTCCACCGCAGGACTGGCCCATCGCAGCGACCTTCTCCAGATCGATCAGGTGATAGTACTCACTCTCGTCGTTGCCATTCTGGTCGGTCAGCCAGTCCAGCGCCTCCAGCAACTGGCGGGCATAGGTACGGAACGGTTCCACCGTCACGACGGGCTTCTTGTTCCTGTTTTTCCGGGCGGCAGCGTCGGCTGCCTTCCGGGCGGCTTCGCGCTCCGCGGCCTGGGCGGCCAGCTCGGCTTCGGTATAAGGCGTCAGGCGCTCGCCGTTGCCCATGATGGCCACGGGCTTGGTCTCGGGATACCACCCGCGCACAACCCCCTTCCACTGGTTGTAGAAGGCCTCGTCCGGCATGTCCATGTAGGGGCCGATGGCGATGGCGATATAGCCCCAGGAGGCGACCTCGCTGAGCAGGCGGCTCATTTCGAGGCTGTTGTTGGCACAGGCGCCGTTGGCGTAGAGCAGTACCGGGATCTTCCCGTTCTCAGCCACGTAGGCCTGGAGGTTCTCCGGACGGTAAATCATGTGGGTCGGCAGGCTCTTGTCGCCGATGGCGACGGATTTGTAGGGGCCGGTGCCGCCGCCCTCGATGACCTGGGACCGCTCCGTCTGCGCGGAGCAAAGCGCACCGGCGGCGATGAGCGCCAGTGCGGCAGAAAGGATTTTCTTGGCTTTCATGGGTATTGTTTTATGGTTGGTGTCTACTTGTTCTCGCTTCCGCTCCGGTTCAGGTGCAGGTCGTGCCGAGTCCACTGGAGGCGGCATAAAAAGAAATGAGTTGGTACCATCCCGGCAACAACTCATACTAACCACATAATTAATAACACTAAAACTAATAACCAATAGGTTGACGGGCCAGAACGGTCACTTGCTCAACCCGACAACAAATTCTTCATTCTGCAAATTTTTTTTGAAAAATTTTTAAAAATTTTCGTCATCATTGATTATCAATAGGTTAGAATAAATAAAAAATATGTGTATTGGCCAGAAGCCTTCTTTTTTCTACCCCGCACGGTTGGAGTATGCCGCTTTTTTATTACCTTTACTTTCAAATTGTGTATTATGAGTCCTGAAACCACTTCGATTATTGACGGAATCGATGTTACTTTGAACGCCGGTGGCATGAACACCATCAACATTGTCCTGGCCTTCGTAATGTACGGCGTGGCGCTTGGCATCCGGCCCAAAATGTTCGCCGATGTGTTTCGCAATCCCAAATCCTTGATAATAGGTCTGGTCTGCCAGCTGGTCCTGTTGCCGCTGCTGACCTTCCTGCTGGCCCTTGCCTTCGGCGGGTGGATCAGCTGGACGATGGCGCTCGGGATGATCCTCGTGGCATCCTGTCCCGGCGGCAACATATCCAACTTCATGAGTTCCCTCTCCAAAGCGAACGTGGAGCTGTCCGTCAGCCTCACGGCCATCACCACGGCACTCGCTATCCTGATGACGCCATTCAACTTCTGGCTCTACGGCAATCTGTATCTGCACTCAGCCCATATTGCAGGAGACGTACCCCAACTGGCCATCCCCCTTTGGGACGTGTTCAAGACGATCTTCATCCTGCTGGGCATCCCGCTCACGCTGGGCGTTCTGACCGCCCGTTTTCTGCCCACGGTGGCCGAAAAACTCAAGAAGCCCCTGCAGTGGTTCAGCATCCTCTTCTTCATCGCCATGGTGGTGCTCTCCTTCGTGGGCAACATCGACGCATTCCTGAAGTGTGTCAAGTATATCTTCCTGATAGTACTCATCCACAATCTGCTGGCCCTCGGGATCGGATTCGGCATAGGCAGTGCCTTCAAGGTATCCCGCCGCGACAGACGGACCCTGACCATCGAAACAGGCATCCAGAACAGCGGCCTGGGCCTCGTCCTGCTGTTGGGCACCAGCCTCTTTGCGGGCTTCCCGCCGCACGGCGGCACCCTCGTGATCACCGCCTGGTGGGGCATCTGGCATATCATCAGCGGCCTGACGGTCAGCACCATCTTCAACCGGCACGAAAAGACACACCCGCTCGAACCCTGACATGGCAAAAAAAATCTGGGAATATAGCCTCGGATACAGACTGGCACGTCCGTATACAGATTTCATCACCCGGACCTGCTTCCGTTCCGTGAGCTTGGAAGGATTGGAGCGCATTCCGAAAGGCGCGTCCGTCCTGCTGGCGCCCAATCACTGCGCTGCACTCATGGATCCGATGATAGCCCTGCTCCTGGACAAGGGACCGGTCGGATTCGGCGCCCGTTCTGACATTTTCGCCAAACCGATGATAGCCCGCATCCTGCGATGGCTGCGCATCCTGCCCATCGCGCGGGAACGCAACGGCCGGCAGGAGGTGGCCAAGAATTTTGAGATCTTCGACGAGATTGTGGACTGCCTGGCCCACGAAGTCCCCTTCTGCCTCTATTCCGAGGGTACGCACCGTGCCGAGCGCGGGATGCTGCCGGTCAAGAAAGGCATTTTCCGGATCGCCAAAATGGCTGCCGACCAGCTGGACCGGCCCGTCTTCATCGTCCCGATCGGGGTCAACTACGAGTATTTCTTCCGCGGACAGGGCCGCATGCGCGTACGTGTCGGAGAGCCTCTGGAGATTCGGGAAACCTTTTTGCGCGAGGCGGAGCGCCCGGAAGCGGAAATCTATCGCGGACTCTGCAAGGAGCTGCGCGAACGGGACCTCGCGCTGATCGGCGAACCGATGACCCGACGGCACGACCGGATCGCGCTCCGGCTGGCCGGCGCCCTGCTTTCGCTCCCCTTGTTCGCCGTCTGCGCCGTCGGTGCGCTTCCGATCTGGCTGCCGTTCCAGATCATCCTGCATGGCATGGAGGACAAGGCGTGGGCACACTCCGTCCGCTATGTCCTCCATTTTTTGCTCCCCCTGTTCATTCCGTTCAACATGGGACTTGAGCGCCTGTTGAATGTCTATCGGAACCTGTCGGAAGATCTGAAGAAATAAAATTCCTACAACCCTGCGCCGCGAATGTTTTCAGCTACCTGGTGTACCAGGCGGTGCAGCGCTTCCCGGCTGGCCCATGCGATATGCGGCGTGAAACGGAAGCGCTCCGGATGCCGCACATGCAGCAGCGGGCTGTCGGCCGGAAGCGGCTCGGACACGTACACGTCCAGCGCCGCCCCGGCGATCACGCCGGCATCCACCGCCTCGGCCAGGGCCGCCTCGTCCACGATACCGCCCCGGCCCAGGTTGAGCAGGAAAGCCGAAGGCTTCATCCGTCGCAGTTCGGCGGCACCGATCAAGCCCGCCGTGTGGGCGTTCAGCGGCGCATGCACGCTGACCACGTCCGCACGGGCAAGCAACTCCTCCAGCGAAACACTGGGATAATCCCGGTTGTGCGAAGTGCCGGAAGTCGAATAATAGATCACCTGCATTCCGAAGGCGTCCGCCACGGACGCCACGCGGGTGCCGATGGTCCCCATGCCGATGATGCCCAGCGTCTTGCCGGACAGTTCAGGATACGGGTGCGAGATGTCGCAGAACATCTTGCCAGCGGAGTAGCGGCCACGCTTGACGCAATCGTCAAAATAAGGAGAAAAGCCAGCCAGCGAGAGCAGGTGCGCGAACGTGGTCTGCACCACGGATTCCGTGGAATATCCGACGGCATTGCGCACCGGGATGCCCCTGGAGGCGGCCGCCTCCAGGTCGATGTTGTTCATACCGGTCGCCGTTTCGCAAATCAAGCGCAGGCGCGGGGCGCGGGACAGAAGCTCCTCATCTACATGTATCTTATTGACAATCAGCACATCGCAGTCCACCACCCGCTCCAGCGCCTCTTCGCGGCTGGAAAACGGGTAGCAGACCAGATCGCCCAGGGCGGCGATTTCGTCCAGCGGGGTCTCCCCCAGCGTGGCCGCATCCAGAAATACAATCTTCATCAAATCAGTTGATATTCGGGGTGTCCCAGACCTTTGTCTGACGGCAGCGGACCATCACGGACTGTCCGCCGCAGCTGAGGCGGAAATCGCCTTCTTCGAGCCGCCATTTGCCATCCGCACCGACAAAAGCCAGTTCGTGCGCCGGGACGGTGAAGCTGACGGTCTTCGTCTCGCCGGGCTGCAGCTCGATCTTCTCGAAGCCGCGCAGGCGTTTCACGTCAGGAATCAAGGAAGCGACGAGATCGGAGCTGTACAACAGCACGGCCTCCTTGCCGGCCCGGTCGCCGGTGTTGGTCACTTTCACGGAAAGCTTCAGTTCATCGCCGGCCCGGAAATCGGCGGGTGACTCCAGCGTCATGTCACTGTAGGCGAAAGCGGTGTAGCTCAATCCATGGCCGAAAGGCCACTGGACATCCATCACGGCGTCGTAGTTGTAGGACCCTTCCATGGTCTCGCGGTGCTCGGAGACCTTGTAGTCGTAGGTGTGCAGGGCATTGATGTGCCTGGAATACGTGAACGGCAGCTTGCCGGAGAAATTCTCGTCGCCGGCGAGCAGGGCCGCCAGGGCGTCGCCGCCATAGTTGGAAGGCAGCATCACGTCCACGACCGCATCCGCCAACGGTTCGATGTCGCCGATGATGCGCGGACGGCCTTCGTTCAGGACCAGGATCAGGGGCTTGCCGGTCGCGGCCAGCCGGCGGACGAGTTCCTTCTGGTTTGCGGAAAGGTTCAAGTCATCCATGTTGCCGGGCGTCTCGCAATAGCTGTTCTCGCCCACACAGGCCACGATCACATCCACGCCGCGGGCCGCGGCAACGGCTTTGCCGATGCCGGAAGCGTCTTCCAGCTGCCAGGCCATCGGAATCTCCACATAGCGGACGCCCGGCTCCCAGGTCACCTGGCCGAAGCGCGCTTTCAGCGCCTCATAGAGGGTGTTATGCTCCGGGACGAACTCGTCCGCGGAGCCCTGCCAGGTGTACGACCAGCCGCCGTTCAGGGCGCGCAGGCTGTTCGCATTCGGACCGGTGACGAGGATGCGCTCCGTGCCCTTGAGCGGCAGGATGCCCTCGTTCTTGAGCAGCACCTCGGACTCCACGGCGGCGGCATAGGACTGCGCCGCGAACTCCGGCGAGGCGAATCCGGGATATTCCGCATCCCAGGTGGGGTGCTCGAAGAGGCCCAGGCGGGCCTTGAGACGCAGCACGCGCCGCACGGCGTCGTCGATGCGGGACATCGGGATCTCGCCCGAGCGGGCCAGGTCGACGATCACGTTGCAGCATTCGGGATCGTAGGGGTCCATGATCATGTCGATGCCCGCGTTGATGCCGATTTTCACAGCCTCACGCTTGTCGGCGGCCACGTGGTCCCGGACGTAGAGGTTGTCGATGTCAGCCCAGTCCGTCACCAGCACGCCGTCCCAGCCCAGCTGCTGCTTGGCCCAGACCGTGAGCAACTCATAATTGGCGTGCGTAGGCACTCCGTTGATGGAAGCGGAATTCACCATAGCCGTCAGCGCCCCCGCCTGGAAACATTCCTTGAACGGACGGAAGAACTTCTCGCGCAGATCGTTCTCCGCAATATAGGCGGGCGTACGGTCCTTGCCGGTATGCGGCACGCCGTATCCCATGTAGTGCTTGAGGCTGACAGCGGCATTCTCCAGTCCGATGTGGTTGGGATCGTCGCCCTGGATGGCCAGGGTCTCGACACGGGACATTTCGGCCTGCAGGTACGGGTCTTCGCCCCAGCTCTCCCAGTGGCGCGGCCAGCGGGCGTCGCGGCCGAGGTCCATCACCGGAGAGAACACCCAGGGCACCTGCGCGGCGCGGGTCTCATACGCCATGGCACGGCCCATCATCGCCGCATATTCACGGTTAAAAGTGGCGGCCAGGTTGATCTCCTGCGGGAACAGGGTGCCCTCGGTCAGGTAGGAAGCGCCGTGGATCATGTCCAGGCCATAGATGCAGGGGATGCCGATCTTCTCCATCGAGACCTCCTGGATCCGGCGGACCATGGAGGCGGTCTGCTCACGCGAATGGGCACGGTCGTGCATGACGTTCAGAATGGAGCCGACTTTGTATTCGCCCAGGATCTTGTCCAGCTTGGCGGGATCCAGGGCCTCGTGCGTGTCGTCTTCCAACACGACGATGGAGAGCTGCACCATCTGTCCGGCTTTCTCCTCGAGAGTCATGCCCTTGAGGACCTTCTCGACCTGCGCCTCCACTGCCGGATCGGCGGGGATGGCGGGACTTGTCTTGCCGGACGGTGTGCCGCAGGCGGCCAGGGCGGCGAGGCCCAGGGTGAAGGCGCATGCCTTCGGAATGTAATTGAATTTCATGTCTATCAGAAGTTTTGTTTGATTGTATTGCCATCGTATTCCAGCACCGTGCCGGCGGCATCGGGGTCGTAGGCGTGCGGATGGGCCGGATCCACGACCACGACGGTGAAGCGGCGCCGCTCCAGCATGTCCGGGAAGGAGCCGCTGCGCTCCCCGACCGTCAGGGTGCGCGTCGCATCGTCCCAGCAGATGGGGATGCGGGCGCAGGCGCCCTTTTCGTAGGCGAAAGTCAGCCCGTCGTCTTCATAAAGGGTGAAAGCGGCGTCCGCCCCGGCATAGACGTAGAGGCGGATATCCCCGGCCGGCTTCTCGTCGGACCACTGCATCTCGGGGCCGAACGGGATGATGGAGCCCGCACGGACGAAGAGCGGGATGCGCTCGTAGGGCGCGGCAACGCTGCGGGTGCAGCCGCCCGCCTGGTAGGCGCCGGTGTAGAAATCATACCAGCCCCCCGCCGGGAAATAAACCTCGCGGCTGCGGGCGCCGTATTCGCTGACCGGGCAGGGCATCAGGGCCGGGCCGAACATCCACTGGTCATCCAGGTCGCGGACATGCAGGTCGTCGGGCCAGTCCATCGGCAGCGCGCGCATCAGCGTATAGTCATCGAAGCTGACTGCAGCCGTGAGCGAATACAGGTACGGCATCAGGCGGTAACGCAGACGCATGTACCACAGGATGCTCTCGTAGGCGGGAGAACCTGCCGGCGCGATGTTCCAAAGCTCGCGCTGCGGCCATTGGCCGTGCGTGCGGAAAAGGGGCACGAAAGCGCCGAACTGGTGCCAGCGCGTCTGCAGTTCCTGCCATTCCGGCGCGTTCGCCGCATCGTAGAACTTGCTCATCACCGAGAAGCCGCCGATATCCATGCCCCAGAACGGAATGCCGCTCATGCAGAAGTTCAGGCCGGCGGCCATCTGGGTGCGCATGTCGGTCCAGGAAGTGCCGATGTCGCCGCTCCACGTGGCCGTGGAATAGCGCTGCAGGCCCGGGAAGCCGCTGCGTGTCAGCAGGAAGACCCGCTTGTCGGGATCCACGCCGCGCTGGCCGTTGTAGATGGCGTCGGCATTGACGAGCGAGTAGGCATTGAGGTATTCGGCCGAAGGGCCGAGCGCCGTCGGGCTGATCAGCCACTTGAAATAGTCCATCGGCAGGCAGTCGCGCAGGTTCGGCTCGCTGGCGTCCATCCACCAGGCGTCGATCTTGCGGCCGTAGCGGCTGTAGAGCGTCTCATCCACCTGCCGCCAGAACATCTTGCGGCCGCCTTCCGCGTATGCGTCATAGAAACTCTGCTTGTGGCCGAGCCAGTCCACAAGGCCGTCTTCCTCGGCATGCGTGTAGGCATAGCCGGCGGCCTTGAGTTCCTGATAGTGGTCGGTATTGGTATAGAATTTCGGCCAGACACTGATCATGAAGCGGCCGTGCATCGCGTGTACGTCATCCAGCATCCGTTCGGGGTCCGGATAGCGGGCCGGATCGAACTCATGGCTCCCCCACTGGTCGTCCAGCCAGTACTGCCAGTCCTGGACGATGTTGTCCACGGGGATGCCGCGCTCCCGGAACTGGCGCAGCGTGCCGACCAGTTCGTCCTGCGTGGAATAACGCTCCCTGCTCTGCCAGAAACCGAGCACCCACCTGGGCATCACCGGCGCCCTGCCGGTCAGCTGTCGGTAGCCGCGGATCACGGCGTCGTGGCTGCCGCCGCCGATGAACCAGAAGTCCAGCTGCGGCTCGAATTCGGACGCGAAGGCGAGGCGTTCCGCCTCCCCTTCCGCCTGCAGCGGAGCGACGCGCAGGCCCAGATAGGACACGCCGCCGTCCGGCTCCCATTCGATGCGCACGGGGACCTTCCGGCCCGCCTCGAGCCGGGCGGAGAACTTGTAGCTGTTCGGATTCCAGGCCGGTCGCCAGCGGCGCGCCATCACTTCCTCTCCGTCCACCATCGTGCGCTGGAAGCCAGCGTAGTATTGAATAAACTGATAATCAGCCGTTTGAGGAGCCTCAATGAAACCTTCATAGACCACCCGGGCGCCCTGGAGCGGCACGTCAGGCAAGTTGCGGATGGCCCACTCGTTCTCGAAGAAAAGACTGTCCTCCCGGCGCACGAGGGCCTTGCCGCGGGAAGGGGTGTACGTACCCGTCAGGCCGGGGGTCCGCCCGTCCTTGCCATACAACTTGAATATTTCACCGAGCTGGCGGTATGGCTCCGGATTGCCCCAGCGGCTGTAGGAATAAGCGTCGAAAAGCAGGCCGTAGCCGCGGGTGGAGACCACCATGGGCAGGCTGACCTTGGTGTTGTACTGGAACAGCTCTTCGCTGCGGCCTTTGTGGTCCAGCTCCCCGCTCTGGTGCTGTCCCAGGCCGTAAAAGGACTCTTTGGAGGGAGAGTCGAAACTGACGCGGGTCGCATAGGCCCGCTTGCCTTCCACTTCCGTGGGGTCGAAGGCCATCCGGGAGCCGCCGAGCAGCTGTTCGCCGGCCGCGTCCAGGAAACGGAGGTCTCCGTGGACAGGATCCACCGCCACGGTCAGGTCCGACGTGCGGACGAGCACTTCCCCGCCCTGCTCCAGCACTTCGAAATCCCGGAACCGGTCCTGGGGTACCACCACCAGGCTGTTCCGGTCGTGCATCGATCCGTCGGGACTGGCCGACACGCGGACCAGCCCGGGTCCCGCCAGCTGCAGGCGCAGCACGGATGCGCCGCCCGGTGCGGGATCCGATATCCGGACCGTCACCGAACTCCCTTTCACGGAGTAGGCACGGTCTCCGCAGCCGGCCAGGCACAGGGCGGTGGCAATCAGGATTGTCGCTAAGATATTTCTCATGGCTATTCTGTTTTAGTCTTTAAATTTAAGCTTTTTTTTCTATTTTTGCCCCAATTATGTCCGAAGAATTGAACCTTGTTCGCGACCTTGCGATCATTCTGGTGTCCGCCGGGGCCTTCACCATCATTTCCAAGGCCCTGAAGCAACCGCTCATCCTGGGCTATATCCTCGCCGGATTCCTCATCGGCCCGCATATTTCCTGGTTCCCGGGAATCACCTCCGAAGAGACGGTCCACCAGTGGTCCGAAATCGGCATCATTTTCCTGATGTTCGGTCTGGGTCTGGAGTTCAGTTTCAAGAAACTGCTCAAGGTGGGCAGCAGCGCCCTCGTGACCGCCGGAAGCAAGTTCCTCGGCGTCTTCGTCATCGGATTCGTGGCCGGGCAAGCCCTGGGCTGGACGGCCATGGAAAGCATCTTCCTCGGCGGCCTGCTGTCCATGTCGTCCACGATGGTGGTTCTGAAATCCTATGACGACATGGGGCTGAAGGGCCGGCCCTGGGCCGGGATGGTCTTCGGCACGCTCGTGGTGGAAGATCTGATTGCCATCCTGCTCATGGTCCTCCTCTCCACGATGGCGGTCTCGAACCGCTTCGCCGGCGGCGAGATGCTTTTCAACCTCGCCAAGCTGGCCTTTTTCCTTATCCTGTGGTTTCTGGTGGGCATTTACGTCATCCCGTCCGTGCTCAAGCGGACGCGCCGTTTCCTCAATGACGAGATTCTCCTCATCGTCAGCATCGGCCTGTGCTTCGGCATGGTCGCGCTGGCCCAGACCGTCGGCTTCTCCTCGGCGCTCGGCGCCTTCGTGATGGGTTCCATCCTGGCGGAGACCATCGAGAGCGAGCACATCGACCACCTCGTCGCCCCGATCAAAGACCTCTTCGGCGCCATCTTCTTCGTGTCCGTGGGCATGATGGTCGCCCCGGCCGTCATCGCGGAGCACTGGCTGACGATCCTGATCATCACCCTTATCGTGATGGTCAGCCACATCCTGTTCGCGGGAGCCGGCATCCTGATGACCGGCGGCGGCCTGCGCAACGCCGTCAACACCGGCTTCAGCCTCGCGCAGCTCGGCGAATTCGGTTTCATCATCGCCGGCGTGGGCGTGACGCTCGGCGTGATGCGGGAGTTCATCTATCCCGTCATCATCGCCGTGTCCGTGATCACCACCTTCACCACCCCGTACATGATCAAACTGGCCGGACCGGCTTACAATGGCCTGCTCAAGGTCCTGCCGGAACGCTGGATCGAACGGCTGGACGTTCCGGAGAAGAAATCCCGCGCCAGCGCCGACGAGCAGAGCGAGTGGAAAAAGCTGCTGCGCGCCTACTTCCTGCGCATCGTGCTCTACGGCGTGATTCTGGTAGCCATCATGATCGGCTCCAAGCAGTTCCTCGAGCCCCTCGCCGCCCGCCTTTTCCCGACCTGGAGTCCCTTCCTGCTCAACCTGGCCGTCGTTGGCGTGACCCTGTTCGTCATGGCCCCTTTCCTCTACGGCATGGCGATCAACTCCGGTTCCATCTATGCCTCAGCCAGCAAGCTGCTCAAAGAGAAGAATTCCAACAAATGGCCCCTGGCGGGGCTGGTCCTGACGCGGACCTTCCTGGCCATCTCGATGATCCTCAGCGTGATTGCCAGCCATTTTTCCCTGGCCGGCTGGGCCGTCGTACTCCTCATTGTCGGCGGGGTGATCTTCATTCTGTCCGCCCGGCGCACGATGCACCGCTATTCGGCGTTGGAACAGCGTTTCCTGAGCAATCTCAACGAGAAGGAGGAGGCCGAACGGCGCCGCATGCCGGTCACCACGTCCGTGCGCAACAAGATGGCGGGATACGACGTCCACCTGGAACTGCTGGACGTCTCCCCCGACAGCATATTCGCCGGCAATCAGCTCAAGGACATTCCCTTCCGCGCCGGGACGGGCGCCAACCTGATCAAGATCCAGCGCGGCTCGCGCAGCATCACCATCCCGTCCGGCGACGAGCGCATCTTCCCGTACGACAAGCTGCTGGCGGTGGGCAGTTCGGACCAGATCGACGCCCTGCGCGCCATGCTCTCGCAGGCGGATGCGACCCCCGCCCCCGCCGACGAGCCGGAATTCGAAGTGATCCCGGTCACCCTGGACGAGGGTTCCTTCCTGACGGACAAGACCCTGCGCAATGTCAACATGCGCCAGTACCGCTGCATGGTGATCAGCGTCCTGCACGACGGCGTATTTATCACAAACCCCGAACCGGATTACCGGTTCGGGGTCGGTGATGTGGTCTGGATTGCCGGAGATCCCGGCGCACTGCCCTACAAATCATAGGTCAGACCCAGTGTAATAACATTATTATTGGCTTCCACCGTGATGGGACCGACATTGCCCACCGGGACGGAGATTCCGCCCCGGAAGAGGGTGAACTCATTGCAGGACGGCGTCCGCCAGGGCTTCGAGGGCCGGAAGATCGGCCGGCTGCAGCCGGCTGCGGATGGTGACCTTCTCCCCCACGAGCGTCACGTCCTTCATCGTGGAGAGCATCTCCGTCATCACGCGCCCGGCGCTGGGCGCCCAACTGCCGTTCTCAATGACGGCGGCGCGGCGTTTTTGCCAGCCCTTGATCTGCAGGTGCCACAGGAAGTCATACATCGGCGGGAAGAGGCCGGCATCATAGGAGGATGCTGCCACGACCAGCGTACCGTACCGGAAGGCATCCTCGACAGCCTCGGCGAGATCGTCGCGGGTCAGGTCGGACGTGGCCACTTTCGGGCAGCCCCGGTCACGCAGCATCTGCGCGAACTTTTCCGCCGCTTCGGCGGTACCGCCGTGAATGGAAGCATACGCCACGAAGACACCCGGCGTCTCCACGCCGTAGCTGCTCCAGGTCGTGTAGAGTTGCAGGGCCTCGGCGAGGGTGTCCCGCAGCAGCGGACCGTGCAAGGGGCAGACGGTCTTCACACCCAGCGGGGCCACTTTGGCGAGTACGCGCTGCACCTGGACGCCGTACTTTCCGACGATGTTGAAATAATAGCGGCGCGCCTCGCAGGCCCAGTCGTAGTCCGGGGTACACCAGAGACCGCCGGTCTGCTCCAGGGCGCCGAACTTGCCGAATGCGTCGGCGCTGAAGAGAATCCGCTCGCGGGTCTCGAAGCTCATCATCACCTCGGGCCAGTGCACCATCGGCGCGAGCAGGAACTGCAGCGTGTGGGTGCCGAGCTCCAGGATGTCCCCCTCGCCCACCGCCCGGGTGCGGCCGTCGAGCTGCACCCCCGGGAAGAACTGCGGGAGCATCTTGAGCGCCTGGGCCGTGGCGACAAGCGTCACGCCCGGATATTTCTCCAGAAGCGCGGCGGCGCAGGCGGAGTGGTCAGGCTCCATGTGATGGACGATCAGGTAGTCCGGCTTCCGGCCTTGCAAGGCCTCCTCCAGATTCTGCATCCAGGCATCGCCGGTGCGGGCATCGGACGTGTCCAGAACGGCCACTTTCTCATCCAGGATCAAATAGGAATTGTAGGACATTCCCTCGGGCACGAGGTACTGGCTTTCGAACAGGTCGAGGTCGTTGTCATCTACGCCGATGTAGCGGATGGCCTCACTGAGGGGTGAAATCATAGGGGTTGGTTTTACAATTTCGGCAAATGTACAACCATTTTTTGTTTCCGCAAACCTTTTTTCCGCGCGCTGTGCGGGAGACATCCTGTTTTTCTGTCGGCCACCTGCGAAGGATCGGGAATATTCATAACTTCCGGTCAGGCATCCTGCTACAGCATTTTGAGTGCACGGGCGAGCTGGTCCGGGCAACTGGTGCCGCGGCCCTTGCAGTCGATGCCCTCCAACCGGGCGATGATATCTTTCCTGTCCATCCCGACGGCCAGGGCGCCGACGCCCTGCGTGTTCCCGTGGCAGCCACCGGTGTAGCGGACGCTGCGGACGGTCTCGCCGTCGAGTTCGATATCGATTCGGGTGGAGCACACGGCGCCGCAGGTCTGGAAGGAGGCCGTGCGGACGCCCCCCTTAATGGTATCAGAGATAAGCGTTACGTCAAACATATTCAATCAAGCTGTTCCTTTACGCAAAGATAGATGAAATCGGCAGATAATCAATCAGGGTTCCGGCAGCGGGCGGGTATAGCCGCTACAGGGTCAGGCTGTGGTCGATGCAGGCAGGGTATTCCTCGGGGTAATGCGTGACCATCAGCAGGGTCTTGCCGGGAGCGCCGCAGAAGCGGTCCAGCAGGGCCTTGACGTGGTGGCGCTGCGCTTCGTCCAGACCGTGAAGCGGCTCGTCAAGAACATAAAGCGGAGGATCCTTGACAAAGGCGCGGGCCACCAGGCACAGGCGCTGCTCCCCGCTGGAAAGCCGCAGGAAAGGCGCCGCCGCCAGATCCGCGATGCCGAATTCCGCCATCCAGCGCCGCGCGCAGGCGTACTGCTCTTCCGAAGGATGCCGGTAGAGCCCTTCCGTGTCGAAGAGGCCGCTCGTGACGATATCCAGCGCCGGAGCGTCCACCTGGAAGGCCCGGTGCAACTCCGGACTGACGAAGCCGATCCCCCGCTTGATGTCCCAGATGGTCTCCCCGCTCCCCCGCGGCCGGCCGAAGAGTTCGATGTCGCAGGCGTAAGCCATGGGGTTGTCCGCACAGATCAGGCTCAGCAGCGTACTCTTGCCGCTGCCATTCGCGCCGGTCAGCACCCAGTGCTCCCCCTGCCGGACCGTCCAGTCCAGCCGGTCCAGGACGACCCGCTCGCCAAAGCGGACGGTCACGTCGCGCAGGCGGATGACCGCAGGCGGCAAGACCGCGTCCAGATACGTCTCCAGCGGCATTTTCTCTCCCGCGACTCCGTTCGAGACGGGAATCACGTGCGTGACAAAGGGCGGGATCTCCGCAGCGCGGGACAGCACCAGCACCAGCGTCATGGTGGCGGACAGCGCCGTCAGCAACTTTGTCAGCTGGGAGCGCGTACGCGCATCCAGTCCGATGAAGGGGTTGTCGATGACCAGCATCTCCGGGCTGCCCAGCAGGGCGCGCGTGAGCTGGAACTTGCGCAACTCGCCCGAGGAGAGCGTAACCAGCGGCTTGTCCAGCACCTTCTCCAACCCGAACAGGGCAATCAGTTCATCCAAGCGATGCCGCGAGGCCTGCGGATCGTCCGCGGAAGCGGCCTCCCTGCGCAGCTGCTCCCCCGCCGAGGGCGGATCGTCCTCCAAAGTAAAGAGGTTCCAGCGCTGCTGCATGAAGAAATTGCGGTCGCCATAGCTCCCGTACGAATCACGGAAGGTAATGTATTTCGCACCGCTGCGGCCCGCAAAGGCGGCAGCGAGGCGGCTCTTGCCGGAGGCGTTCGGCCCCACCAGGGCCAGCTGCTCCCCCTTCCGGATGTCCAGCGTATCCATCATCCGAGGGTTTTCTGATAAATGTCCTGGATGACCAGGCCCGCGAGCGTCATCCCGAAGATGGCGGTGATGTGGGCCAGCGAACCGTTGATCTGCGCCTTCTGCGAGCACCATTCATGGTTCAGCAGCGAAGGGTCGCCCGGTCCGTCCTGGGCTTTCGGGCACATGCACCGTTCCGTGCCGCAAGCGGCGTTCTTGCCACGGTTGGGCAGCACTTCTTCGTCATAGACGCAGCGGAACTTGTGTCCCGGCCAGGTGTGGTTCTGCTTGAATTTCTTGCGCAGAGCGGCGCCCAGCGGGCATCCGCGGACATTCCAGAACTCCGCCACGCGCACCTGCGTGGGGTCCACTTTCAAGGCTGCGCCCATCGAGCAGAAGAAAACCGCCGGCGTGCGGGTCGCGCGCAGAATCAGCTCGCCCTTGTCCTTGAGCGAATCGATGGCATCCAGGATGTAGTCGTAGCCCGACAGGTCGAACCGGTCCGCCGTCTCGGCGCTGAAAACCTGCTGTACCGCCTGGATCTCGGCCTTGGGGTTGATCTCCAGCAGGCGCTCCTTCAGGGCATCCACCTTGACCTGTCCGACCGTGCGGGTCGTCGCCATCAGCTGGCGGTTGACATTGGTCACGCACACGCGGTCGGAATCCACCAGGGTCAGGTGCTTCACCCCGGAGCGCACCAGGCCCTCGGCGCACCAGCTGCCGACGCCGCCCACCCCGAACAGGATCACGCGGGCCTCGCTGAGCACATCCAGCACGTCCCGCCCGACGAGGAGCGAGGTGCGGTTGTAGATGGCGTTCTCGATTCCGGAAATCATATCAGAGCGCAAAGATAGGTTTTTTGGGGCAAAATTCTTACCTTTATCCAAACTATCAATCCTTATGATTATGAAAAACAAATCCATCCCTCTCGCCTCCGTCCTGCTGACCGGAGTCCTGCTCATTCCCTCCTGCAAGAACCCGAACGACCCCCTCGCTCCCAACCGGGACAATCCCCCGGAAGCCGTCCTCCCGGCGGCGCCCTTCGGAATCACCCTGCTCGACCACGAGCGTGGATACGCCAAGGACTCCGTATATTGTTTCGAGGGCATCTGGAAGAACGACGCCTTCCGCTTCGGACTCGAGAGGCTCGACCCGATGGTCCCCAACATTCTCCCGGAAGGCCGGAACCGCCTCGAATTCAGGATCAGCTCGGACGACGCCGGCTTCCGGGGCGTCAACGCCGCCAGCTCCTCCCGCTGCATCAACATCGTCCAGGACGGCTCAGACCACAGCCGATACCATCTCGAATGGGTCGCCGAAGGCGAGAGCACCATCACCTTCTGGAACGGCGAAGGCAGCGCCCGCCGGGAGATCGCCTTCAAAGCCACATCCTGGAAAGAAATCCCGATGGAAGGCATCAGCTTCCGCTACGACGGGTTCCTCTACAAGTTCCATAAGTGGGTTGTCTCCGAGAACTATCATGACGGTCAGGAAACTTACGGCATCGTCAGAAGCTGGAATCCGAAACGGGAAGACCTTGACTACCTCCCCGTCCTGGAGATCGTCGGTCCCGTTCCGCTCAACGCCACCGAAGGGGTCATGTGCCTGTCTCTCGGGATAGACGAGACCATCCCGTCCAGCGGGAATGATCATGACATGCTATATGGGAAAAAGGTCTCCGTGGAAGAATACAACTTCCGGTACTATGACGGATTCCGGTGGTTTCCAACGACCGTCAAACCACCGTATCCACCTGAAGGATATATTCACGCGGACCATGCGGATATACCTTTCGAAGTGAAGAGAAAATATGCTGAAGAATTACTGGCCTGCTATCAGAGGATTCATCCGTCCGATCTCCGGGAGCGAAGGGTCAAGATCTGGAAGAATACGACATCCTCATTTACATCCCGGGATCTGACGCTTACCATGGGAATATTCAGTCCGGATGAAACCATTCAATTGAACCAGGACGGTGAGCCAATCTTCGATCTTGGGGATGTACGATATAACATAATCCTCAAATGAACAACCGGCCGCCCTGACCTTAAAAACAAACAGCCCGTGCTGGAATGCACAGGCTGTTTGTTTTATCAGAGGCGTGAACTACTGGGCGTCGGCCATGAAGTTCTTTTTCACTTCGCCCACCTTCTTCTCGAACTTCTTGATGCCGCTGAGGAGCATGAGGAAGGAGATACCGTCGGCGATGATACCGATGCCGAGGAAGATGCCGAGGGTGCCGGCGAGGGAAGCGGGATTCATCAGGCCGATGACGCCGATGATGGCGGTGAGGATGCCCAGGATGAGGATGCACCACCAGGCGCCGTAGCCGACCTGCTTGTAGTCGAAGGATTTGACGGCGACGATGATGCCTTCCACCAGAATCCAGATGCCGAAGATGATGGGCAGGGAGGCGGCCACGAGGCCCGTGTGGGCGAGCAGGAAGCAGCCGAGGACAATCTGGAAGACGGAGGAGAGCACGCGGGTGCCGCTATTGGGGATGAGGTGCTGGGCATTCAGGACGAAAACCAGCTCGGAGATACCGGAGAGGAGGGTAATCAGTCCCAGCAGCCAGGCAATGGAGAAGAGGGACTCTATCGGCTTGAAAACGAAGATGAGGCCCAGGATGATGAGCAGGATGCCCGTGAGGCACATGAAGAGTTTGATACTTTTGCGCATAATAATTTAGTTTTAGATGTTAACATTTTTGAGTCGACTTTAAAAAGTTAGTATTTCACTTCGGATGCGACCATCGCGGGGCGAAAGCCGGGGCCGGTAAAGTAAAGTTTTAGATGTACACAAGTCTG